>JAYSUN010000669.1:0-7679 GCA_043719045.1 Hyphomicrobiaceae bacterium
GACTCAAACACATCAGTCCAGACGTCCTCGGTGTCTTTCAACACACGCGAGATGAACACTTTCATCTCATCTTGCGCCTGTGGCACCTGCACGCGGCCACCGGAACCGGGCAAGCCCGGAATGTTTTGGCCGCTGGGCTGACGACCGCTGTCTATGCGTGGGGATTGCGGCAGGTTTGGCATATTCCCGCCGCCGCCCGTCAGAATATCCAACGGATTTAAGCCAAACAACAACATGGCTGCACCAACCAGCAGCATGGTCATCAGGGACATGCCACCGCCACCGCCCATGGGCAAACTCATGCCGCCGCGCATGCCACCACCGGATTGACCGCGGCGGTCCTCTACGTTTTGGCTCTGTTCGTCGCGATCGTCGTAGCGCATCGGGTCCGCTCGGGATAAATGGGTCCGGGGGAATGAAAGAGCGTCAGCTCTTCGGTTGCCGCCTCTTGTGCCGTAACATCCGCGGCTGAACAAGTGCGAACCCGTTGTCGGCGACAAACAGCGCGTTTGGCATCAGACCGACGCGTCATATTCACCGCGCACGCGGTGGGGGTCTGGGACCGGTTGCGCGCTCAGGTCGTGTTTCCTGTTGCCTTTGCGGACGGCGTCAGTTGAGCTACAGGCACGGACAGCGCCGCAGCCCCTAAGCGACCCACATCCCCCAAAGAGACAGTGTTCACATGTCCACCTACGATATCCTGATCATCGGCGCCGGCCCCGGCGGCTATGTCGCGGCCATCCGTTCAGCCCAGCTAGGTTACAAAACCGCCATCGTTGAACGCGAGCACTTGGGCGGCATCTGCCTCAATTGGGGCTGCATTCCGACCAAGGCCCTGCTGCGATCTGCCGAAATACTGCACTACACTCAACACGCCAAGGACTACGGTCTGGCACTAACTGGAACCATGGCGGTAGATACAGCAGCCGTCGTCAACCGCTCGCGTGGCATTTCCAAGCGGCTCAACGACGGCGTCGGCTTCCTACTCAAGAAGAACAAGGTCGATGTCATCTGGGGGGAAGCCGTGATCGACACGCCCGGTCAAGTGACCGTTTCCCAAACCAAGAAATTGGCCGCCCAACCGGCGCTTCCCACTCCCAAGGGTGTGCTTGGCGCGGGCACCTACCAGGCAAAGCATATCATCGTTGCCACCGGGGCCCGGCCACGGGTGCTGCCAGGGCTTGAGCCTGATGGGAAGTTGGTCTGGACCTACTTCGAGGCGATGGTGCCCAGGGAGATGCCGAAATCGCTGCTGGTGGTGGGTTCAGGCGCCATCGGAATGGAGTTCGCGAGCTTTTACAACACCATGGGCGCGGGCGTGACGGTGGTTGAATTGATGCCTCAGATCCTGCCGGTCGAGGATCATGAAATCGCCGTTCACGCCCAAAAACGCTTTGAGAAATTCGGCGTGAAATTCTTGACTGGGGCAAAGGTTTCCAGCCTAGAACGACGCGCCGACAGCGTCGTTGCAACCATCGACGACGGCAAGGGCGGGCAATCCCGCCCCGAATTCGACCGGGTCATTTCGGCCGTTGGCGTGGTTGGCAACATCGAAGGTCTCGGCTTGGAGAAACTTGGCGTCAAGACCGACCGGGGATGTGTCGTCACGGACGGGCTCGGGCGCACCAACGTCGCGGGTATCTATGCCATCGGCGATGTCGCTGGCCCGCCCATGCTCGCCCACAAAGCCGAGCACGAGGGCGTACTCTGCGTCGAGACGATCAAGGGCCTGCATACCCACGCGATGGACAAACTCAAGATCCCCGGCTGCACGTATTGTCACCCGCAAATCGCCAGCGTCGGTCTGACCGAAAAGCGCGCCAAGGAGTTGGGACGCGAAGTCCGAATTGGCCGCTTCCCGTTCGCAGGCAATGGCAAAGCGATTGCGTTGGGCGAGCCCGAAGGCCTCGTCAAGACCATTTTCGATGCCAAGACCGGTCAGTTGATTGGCGCGCACATGGTTGGCGCGGAAGTGACCGAACTGATCCAGGGTTACGTCGTCGCCATGACCCTGGAGACCACAGAGGAAGATCTGATACATACCGTCTTCCCGCATCCGACGCTGTCCGAAATGATGCACGAAAGCGTGCTCGATGCTTACGGTCGCGTGATCCATATGTGAGTGGCGAGATGTCGATGCAGACTTGGTTACACTTCAGCGAGGTCGCGCGCAACGCGGCCTTGATCGCAGGCGGCCTGGTTGGCTTGTACTTGGCTTGGCTGCGCGTTACGGCGGCTAATCAACAAGCTGAGGCACAAAAGCGACAATCTGAGTCAGCCGCACGGCAGACGGACCTTCAACAACGCAAACTGGTCACGGATCTGTTCGCTCAAGCCGTTGCGCAACTCAGCGATGAAAAACTGGAACTGCGGTTGTTGGGCATCTATACTCTACGGCAGATCGTTGATGACTACGAGGAGTATCGCCCTGCAGTTATTGCGCTGTTAAGTGCCTATGTGCGGGACAAAGCCGCTCCGTGGGGAGACGGGCAGCCGCCCATCGACGTACGAGAGATCTTTAAAATACTCGGTGGTGCGCTGGAGGATCAGCCATGAGTGTGAAAGCCGGCTTTGCCGAAGAGCGTGTCGAGATTGACCTGCATGGCGCATTCGCGCGACGGACATCGCTTCGGGGAGCCAATCTGACCCGAGCAAACTTGGAAGGCGCCGATTGTACGAGTGCTGATTTTTCGCGAACCATCCTCAAGCACGCCAATCTGGCAAAGACGATCATGCGGCAAGCAGATTTAACTCATGCCGATTTTGAGGGTGCGGAGATGACAGGCACAGACTTGCGCGGTGCCAATCTCACCGGTGCGACGAATTTGACCGCACAACAAATACAATCGGCGGTGGTTGATGACACCACAATTTTACCGGTAGCCGCGGCCTAATACCAGCCCGCAGAACTCATGACGCTTTCCTCTACAGGACTGCGGGCTGGTATTCTCTTTACTTGGCACGCGGCCACCCGGCCAGCCCCGCGCGCGTCCACCAATCCGCACAAGTCAGTGTTGGTGCGGATTGGTGTAAGTTTCTGAGTTTGGGTCGAAGGTAGTGAAACTTGAGCCAAACAATCGATGCAGTAAACCAAACAGCCGGTCCTGCAGATGCAGAGCCGGATGCTGGTTCAAGCGTGGACGTTCCAGCGCATCGACTGCTGAAGCTCAGTAGTTGTAAGCGCGCTCGCCGTGATCGTTGATATCGAGACCCTCGCGCTCTTGGTCAACGGAAGGGCGCAACCCAACGAGCATGTCGACCATCTTGAACAGGATGGCGGAACCAATGCCAGACCACAGCAGCGTAAAGCCGACGGCCTTGGTTTGCTTCCAAACCTGCGCACTCATCACATAGTCAGCGATTTTACCGGCTTCGTAGTCGAAAATGCCCGTGCCGTTGAGCGCTGGGGCCGCCAAAATACCGGTTGCAATGGCGCCAATGATACCACCGACACAATGCACACCGAAGACGTCGAGGGCATCGTCATAGCCGAAACGGTTCTTGACCGACGAGCAGAAGACAAAGCAGACGGCGCCGGCGATGAGGCCAAGACAGATCGAGCCCATCGGACCCGCGTATCCGGACGCCGGGGTGACCGCGACCAAACCTGAAACCGCCCCGGAGATGAGGCCGAGCAGGCTCGGCTTGCCCTTTTCAAGCTGTTCGACCAGCATCCAGGCGACGGCTGCAGCGGCGGTCGCAACGAAGGTGTTGATCATCGCGAGTGCGGCCGTGCCATTGGCTTCCAGAGCCGAGCCGGCGTTGAAACCGAACCAGCCGACCCAAAGCAATGCACCCCCGACCGCCGTCAGTGTCAACGAATGGGGCGTCATGGCTTCTTTGCCGTAGCCAACGCGGCGGCCGAGGATGAGGGCGCCGACAAGCCCTGCGATGCCTGCGTTGATGTGGACGACCGTACCGCCGGCAAAGTCGACTGCACCCCACTGGAACAGAAGTCCGGCGTTCGCATTTGCCGCCGCAAGTGCAGCTTCAGCAGCTGCCTTCTTACCTGCATCAGCCCCAGCAGCTGCAACAGCTTTGGCAGCCAGGGCCACGGCATCGGGACCCGCCCAATACCAGACCATGTGCGCCACGGGAAAATAGATGAACGTGACCCAGAGTGGAATGAAGAGTGCAAGCGCTGAGAACTTCATGCGTTCGGCAAAGGCGCCGACAATGAGGGCCGGCGTGATGCAGGCAAAGGTCATTTGGAAGGCGATGTAGACATACTCGGGCAAGACCACGCCCTGGGTGAACGTCTCGACCGTCGTGTCAGGCGTTACACCTCGCAGAAAGGCCTTTGAGAAACCGCCGAAAAAACTGTTGAACAGGTTACCTTCTGTGAAGGTCAGCGAGTAGCCGTAGACGACCCAGATGATTGCCACCACGCAGACGGTATAGGTCACCTGCATCAGCACAGAGAGCATGTTTTTTGCGCGCACAAGTCCGCCATAGAACAAGGCAAGACCAGGAATGGTCATCAACAGGACCAGCGCGCTGGATGTCAGCATCCACGCGGTATCACCCTTGTTCGGGACCGGTGGTGCAGCAAGAACTGGACCAGTCAGCAGAAGCAGTGCGGTCGCAAGCGCACAAGCGCTGGCGGTTCGCCGGTTTAGGTCAGGCAAAGGCATCGGATAGGTCCCCCTCATGAAGTGTACTGTGGTGTGAGCTGCAGATTTCGTAGCATTGGCCGCGATCTAGAGCGCGTCGTCATCCGTCTCGCCGGTGCGAATGCGAATGGTCCGCTCGATGGGCGATACGAAAATCTTTCCGTCGCCGATAGCGCCGGTTTTCGCAGCCGCCGTGATGGCCGCAATGATCGAGTCGACCTGCGAGGTTTGGACGACAGCCTCGATCTTAACTTTGGGCAGAAAGCTAACGGCATACTCCGCGCCACGATAAATTTCAGTGTGGCCCTTCTGGCGGCCATAACCCTTCACCTCGGTGACGGTCATGCCTTGGACACCAAGCTCAGTGAGCGCAGAACGGACTTCTTCAAGTTTGAACGGTTTGATGATGGCTGCGACAAGTTTCATGGTCGTCCCTTCCGTCGACGGCGCGCGGCCACATTTTCACCCCGCCTGCCTCTGAGAGATCAAGATTCGTGCCAGTTCGAGACTTTATCGTAACATATTGAAACATATGCGCTTTTCATGCACGTCTTGGGTTCGACGACAACGCGCAGACTAAATTTGGTTAAAAAATATGCAACTCTGCAGTAACTGCCTTTTATTTGACCACATAGTGCGTGTCGCGTTGCCGCATGAGTCCTTCCTGGGTGACCGAGGCCACCAAGACGCCATCCCGGCGATAAATGGACCCGCGACAGAACCCACGTGCGCCTGAGGCCGAAGGGCTATCTTGGACATACAACAGCCATTCATCAGCTCGGAACGGCCGGTGAAACCACAGGGCATGATCGAGACTGGCCAACTGCATGTCGGTGTCGAACATCAACTTGCCGTGCGCAATCAGTGCCGTGTCGAGCAGCGTAAAGTCGGAGGCGTAGGCCAGGACGCATTGGTGCAACGTCGGCGACTCCGGAAGGGCACCACTGGCGCGCATCCAAACGTGCTGGGCCGCGGTTCGTTCTGCCCGAACAAAGTAGCGTGAAACATCCACAGGCCGCATCTCGATTGGTCGATCACGCTCCCAGTAAGCGCGCATATTCTCGGGTAATCGCTCGACCATCTCACGAGCCAGTTCCTGTTCGCTCGGTAGATCCTCGGGTGGTGGCACAACCGGCATGGTGCTTTGGTGGTCGAGACCGGCCTCGAACTTTTGGAATGAGACGCTCATGGCGAACATGGCCTTGCCGTGTTGGATGCCCTTGACGCGTCGCGTGGTAAACGAACCACCGTCTCGGATTCGCTCCACCTCATAAATGATCGGCACTTGTGGGTCGCCTGGCAGGAGGAAATAGGCATGCAACGAGTGCGCCAGCCGCTCCTCTGGCACGGTTCGAACAGCGGCGGTCAAAGCTTGGGCCAAGACCTGCCCCCCGTAGACCCGTTGCCAACCGACATCGGGACTTCGACCACGGAAGAGATTGACCTCCAGTGGCTCCAAATCGAGGATGCTGAGCAAGCCTCCCAACGATTGCTTGTTGCTGGACTTGAGCTTGCTTGCGAGTTTCGGCAGGCTTTCGGATGGCAACTTTTTGGCCGGCATTGAGCCCTCGACGCAAGGCGCGCCACCATGACGCTGTGTGTGCTCGTTTAACAGCTCCGGCAAGACTCGGCAAAGGCCAACCCTCCGGCAACGCAAACTCGCGTGATAGAGGCTCTCAATCAATCAAAAAAACAAAACAATACCAATGTCTTAATTGGAATTTTCAGGAACCGCATTGGTTTGGAAGCGGAAGGCAATTCTTCAGCAATCACATTGCAAAGCCGTGACATTCAGAAATGGCCTCGGAAGCTCTCAAGAAATGTTGATTTCGGAATGCAGGAAATGTCCAGCCAATATCAGTCGAAATGCCACTTTTGTCACAAATCGAATTAACCATTATTCTTAAATGCTTGCCCAACACGTGTTAATGCCGTGTAGGGAGCCGGCGCCTGCGAATTTTAACCATTTGCCGGTGCCTGCGCAGAATGCCGGGTACCGAGTTTGAGGAGACTGATGTCATGCGTCTGGGGCAACTATCGACCAGGGGAACGGCGACACGCAACCCGATCTTCAAAGACTTACGTCCAATGCTGGCGGCTTTCGCCGTGGCAACCGCTGCAAGTTTGGCGGCACAACCGGCTCTGGCCGAAGGCGACAGCGACCAGTGGATCAAGAAAGTTTTTGCTTCGAGTCAGTCGGCATCCGGTGTCTCAAATCTTGGCGGTCCGATGACATCCAGCGAGTCCCGTTCGCGCCGAGCCGCCCGTAGCGCATTGACGAGTTCGGACGACCAGCCGCAAAGCCGGCGCAGCAAAGGCACGCAAGTCGCGAGCCTCGGCACGACCCGGACGGATGAATCCCCTCGCCGTCGCGCCCCGGTCACGGGCAGTGGTAACGTCAGCTGGGTCGCCAGTTCAGGTTGCCTGAACGGCTCCTTGCGCTCCGTTATCACCGGCTTGGCCTCGAGCTATGGCGGCGTCACGGTCAGCTCGACCTGCCGCAGTGCCGGGCATAATCGCAGCGTTGGTGGTGCTCCCAGAAGCATGCATTTGTCGGGGGACGCCGCCGACTTCCGCATTCACGGCAATGTCGGTGCCGCCTACGCTTCGCTGCGCTCCAACGGCTCCGTTGGCGGCTTGAAGCACTATGGTGGCGGTCTGTTCCACATCGATACCGGCGCCCGCCGGAGCTGGTAGATCGACCCAACACGCAGGCAAACAGTTCGGTCAGTGGCCCTCGTATCCAGATTGGATGCGAGGGTCTTTTTGTGTGCCAGGTGGAGCCACGCCTGTGTCGGAACTGTGCGCTGTTTAACCACGCTTTAAC
Source organism: Hyphomicrobiaceae bacterium (assembly GCA_043719045.1). GTDB lineage: Bacteria > Pseudomonadota > Alphaproteobacteria > Rhizobiales > Hyphomicrobiaceae > JABFRJ01. The sequence continues at coordinate 7,441 of JAYSUN010000669.1, forward strand.
GCTCTTCTGGCAATCTGATCTCGCAAACTGAGGTCTGCAGGCGACCGCGACGGCTGCCTGTGCAAGGAAGGTAAAAAAAGCATGAACATCTCTCTCAAGGCAGGTCTTGCCACGGCGGCCCTTGCCGTCGCAGCATTGACGTCTCCGCTCGCGGCAGCTGATCTCGGCGGTTACGGCAACCGCGGTTCAATCAAGGATCGCGGCTATGAGCCCTCGCCAATGGCGCACCACAATCGCGG
>JAYSUN010000670.1:0-24424 GCA_043719045.1 Hyphomicrobiaceae bacterium
GCACATTCCGATCCTTCGGAATCGGAATTGCGCTCTAAGTCTTTGCTTGGTCGCATTTTCTACGACGAACCGGAAAGCCACTTCGTCGGAAAATGCTCAAGGCAATTCCGAGCCACGATTGGATGGCCATCCGTCGGCCGATCATAGCACTGCTCGCAACAACAGTATCCTGGCAGGGGAGAAATGGCGCTGTGGTTGTGAGAGATGCATTGGCGCGAAGCCGAACTTGCCAATGAGGTTAGATCTTTACTGCGCCACCATTGATTTCTGCAGGCAATGCTTGGCGAGCATGACGTGGACGCCTTTGTTGCCATTGACGACCTGGGTGATGCGGACGTCGGCGGCTAAGCTGCAGAGTGCGTAGGCTTCCTGGCGGGTGATGCCGGTGCGGGTTGCCACCAGATCGATCATCTGGCGCAAGGCAATAACCACGCAATCGTCAAGGTCGGGGTCGAACGCCATGGTGATGACGTGCGTCGGCGTCTCCGCTTGCGGCCAATCCAGCTTGAGATCGGGTCTGACGGTCAAGCGGAACGTGCCAATGAGCCCGGTTTCAATGGCTGTGACGCAGACTTCACCGTCACCCTGAACGCCATGGCCGTCGCCGATGGAAAACAAGGCACCATCGACGTGGATGGGCAAATACAATGTTGTGCCAGCGATGAGTTCCTTGTTGTCGAGATTGCCGCCATTGCGGCGCGGCGGCAGGGTCGAGACCATGCCCCAGGCGGGCGGTGGCGCAACGGCCATGACACCGAAAAACGGCCGCAGCGGCAGCTCAAGCCCCCATGGCAGGCGTCCTGTCATCCGGTCGCGGTTGAGCGGGATGTGCATCAGGTGCATGTCGGCGAAGTCGTCCGGCAATGCGCCGGAGAGTGGCCGCGAGAACGTGTAACCCCAGTCATAGTGCAGATCGATGTTTTCAATCTGGACTTCAAGAACCTCGCCGGCACGTGCGCCAGAAATCGCGACGGGACCCGTGCACATGTGGCCAGGAAGTTTTGCAGTCAGCTGATCCTGAATGGCCGTCAGGGCTGCCGGGATCTTCAATGCTGCCGTCGGCATCACCTCGCGTCCACCGGAGACCGTGCTGATCGTGACGCGGTCGCCACTGGCGATGGTCAACAGCGGTTTGAGCGTCGCATCAAAGTAGCCCCAGTGAACCGTAGTGGGGCCCGCATCGAGCTGGTGAATTTTGGCCATCGAGCGAAAGTCTCCTAGATTGCATGCTGCAGGTGAGCATACCGCGGCAAGGGATGGCAATCCAAATTGGTGCACTGCAACCCTGGTCGTGCGATGGTCCTAATCGGCTGACAATCTTATGTCTCATGATTGACTGTCAGCGCATCCTTCGGTGTAAGTTCGAACCAATGGCCGCCAGCATCAGACTGGCGCCAGTCAAGGGAGAAACATCGATGAAACGAAACTCACTCAGAACGGCGCTCGCTGTAACGGTTTTAACCGTTGTGGCAGCTGGCGCCTCGGCCCAAGACACGTACCCAAACAAGCCCATCAACGTTCTGGTGGTGTTTGCAGCCGGCGGACCGTCCGACACATTGGCGCGGCTATTGAGTGATCACATCGGCCGGCAATGGGGCCAGCAATTGGTGATCGAGAATATCGCAGGGGCTGGCGGAACCGTCGGCACGGATCGCGCGGCTAAGGCTGCACCCGACGGCTACACGATTTTGACCCATCATTCCGGCCTCACGGCGTCGCCGGCCCTGTATGGCAATCTGAAGTTCGATAGCAAGACCGCGTTCGAGCCGCTCGGGCTGATCAACACGGGGCCAATGGTCATGCTCAGCCGCAAGACTCTCGAGACCAAAGATATGAAGGATCTCGTCGCCTTCCTGAAAGAGAAGGGCGACAAGGCGACGATCGGTTTTGCCGGTGTCGGCTCAAACTCATATGTGTGCGCGATGGTGTTGCAAAACCTGATCGGCACAAAGTTGTCGATGGTCGCCTATCGCGGCACAGGCCCTGCCATGAATGATCTGGTCGCTGGTCAAATTGACGTGCTTTGCGATCAGGCGACGACGGCTGTGCCACAGATCCAGGGTGCCACCGTCAAGGCCTATTCGCTGACTTCGAGCGCGAAGCTCGCCAGCCTACCAAATGTTCCAACCAACGCCGACGCGGGTTTTCCGGCATTTGAAATTGCGATTTGGAACGGTGCTTACGCGCCAAAAGGAACGCCGGCGGCGATCCTCGACAAGTGGCATGCCGCGATCGACAAGTTTGTCACCGACCCGGCTGTTGTCGCGCGGCTAGCCGAAACCGGCACCGTACCATTTGCGCCGGAACTGCGCTCACGCGAGGCGCACGCGAAGTGGCTGACGGAGCAGTTTGCTTTCTATGAGAAGCTGTTCAGTTCGCTCGGCGTTGCCAAGCAAGAGGCAAAGTGAAGCTGCGGTTTAACTTTGTCGACTGAATTCAAACCCCGGAAACACTCGGCCCATCGGCCGGGATCGTGTCCGGGGTTTCACTTTGTTCGGTCAGCCTTGGATTCATTCGGCCGGTAGCACTCTTGGCTGTGACAAGACGGTTTCATTGCCGGGGCCCGGGTGTTCAGGCACCAGGAACGAGAGGCAGAACGAGACACTGGCAATGCCGACACCCAGCCAGAAGATCAGCGCTGGGTTGAGCATGCCGATGGCGCCGAATGTGACCGGCAGGATGACTGCGGCGATGTGATTGATGGTGAAGGCAACCGATGCAGTTGCGGCCATATCCGCGGGGTCGCCGATTTTCTGGAAATACGTCCGTTGCGCCAACATCAGAGTGAAAAAGATGCCGTCGAGAATGAACAAGCCACCGGCCACGGTTCCGCTGGTGGTGAGTGCATAGCCTGCAAAAACGACGATTAACACGGCGTTCTCAATGGCGATGGTTTTGCGCTCGCCAAGGGTCGCAATCAATTGTCCCATGTACGGGGCAAAGGCTGCGGTCAAAGCCGACGTGACCAGCATCAGAACCGCGATTTCGGCAAGCCCGTAGCCAAATGACTTGACCAGGAGAAAGCCGCCGAAGGCATGGAACAATTGCCGCCGTGCGCCACTCATGAAGGTCATGGCGTAATACAGCCAGTAGCGTTTGCGCAGAATGATCGCTTTATGCTGCGTGACGGTACCTTGATACTTCCCGAAGCGAGCCATTGCCCACAGCGTCAGACCAAGGCAGCTGACGCCGATGATCAAATAGATGACCGTGTAGTCGCGAAAGCCCGCCCACCACGCCAAAGCCAGTCCGCCGTACGCCAGGAACTGCGCGGCAGCCCCCACCGACGTCACCCGAGACATCAATCTCGGCGCGTCGGCCTTAGGCAGAACCTGCATCTGCAGAGATGTGTTCATCGTCTCGAAATAATGGAACCCGACCGACATGATGAAGGTGGTGATCAGCACGCCGGTCAGCGTCGGGAAGAAGCCGGTGATCGCGATACCAAAGCCGAGGATCAGCAGGGACACGTAGGCGAGGGTCTGCTCGCGCATCCAGGCGATCCAGAAAATGGCGGTGAAGGCCAGAAAGCCCGGCAATTCGCGCACGGATTGGGCCAGCCCCATATCCTTCCAGGCAAAGCCCGCCATCTCGACGGTGAAGTTGTTGAGCAGCACTTGCCAGGCGGCAAAGCCAAGCCAGTTCACAAACGACAAGGTCATGAGGAAGATAAGCGGGTCGCGGACTTCGGGCGCGATGCCCTCAAAGTTCAAGACGGCTGGGCGTTTCAACATGGCGACTTTCGCAAACCCGGCGCTTCCGCGAAGCGCTGCGATATGGACCACTGCCGTTAAACCTGAGGGGCGTCAATGCACGGTTGCGAATGGCAGGCTCTATCGAAACTGAGACACGCCGATGTGTTTTCGAACTTGACGTGGCGGATACTGCACCTTGATGATGGATCGTAACGATTGTGTTCAGGAGCCGATCATGCCGACCGTTCGCCGCCTGTCCGATGCGCTCGGCGCTGAAATATCCGGGATTGACTTGAACGTCCTGGATAGCACTGGTTTTGAAATCATCGAAACCGCGCTGCACGATCACTTGGTGGTCAAGATCCCGGGCCAAACAGTCACGCCTGAGAATTTTGTCGCATTTTCGAAACGTTTCGGCAGGCCAGAGCCGCACGTGATTGATCAGTTCCATCACAAGGCTGATCCGAACATTCTCATTCTTTCAAATCGTCGAGACGACCAAGGCCAACCGATCGGGCTCGCCGACGGTGGCACCTATTTTCACTCCGACTACAGCTATTTGGCCGTTCCCGCCCGGTGCACGATGCTGTTTGCCATCGAGATCCCAGGCGCCGATGCCGGCACGACTTTTGCCAACCAGCGGCAGGCCTTCGATGACTTACCAGATCCCGTCAAAGTCAAAATCGACGGCCGAGTTGCACGTCACCATTACGGCAACCGCGACGTCCAGAGCGAGGCCGAGCGGACAGCAGCGTCCGCGCTCAGCGCCGATCAGAAAAACAAGATGCAGTGGGTCCGCCACCCACTGGTGCGGCAACATCCGCATACCGGTCAGAAATCATTGTATGCGATATCCGGGTCGTCGTATGGCATTGAAGGAATGTCGGATGCTGCTGGCGTTGACTTATTGGACGACCTGAAAGCGCACAGCACCCAGGCCAAGTATTGCTACACCCCGACCTATGCCGCGGGGGATGTGGTTATTTGGGACAATTGTTCGCTATTGCATTCGGCTCCGTTGATCGACCCGAACCGGGCGCGGACCCTCTGGCGCATCACGGTGAAGGACAAGGCACCAACGATGGTTTGAGGTATTGTGCGCCACACATGCTGGTTTAAACGGCCAAGCCGCGATAGAGACGGGCTGAGCTTTTCAGTCAAGGACGTTCGGCATGGCGACGGCGCAAACGGCAACTTCAGGTTTGCCCTACAGGCAGTCCATTGATGGCTGCCTCTCGAAGGTGATTGGGGAGCACGGCTTATCAGCGACTGAGTTTGATCGGTTTTTGTCCGAGACGGCGGAAGGGTGTGCTTGGCTTCGCGCCCAATATGCGGCCAAGACCTTGGCAGTGCTTCGGATCAATGAGGCGACAGCTGATATTGCAGCGGCCCAGGCAGCGCTCGACAAACTCTCCGTTGGCGCTCGAACATTGGTCTTTTTCGGCACGGGTGGCTCGGGGCTCGGTGGCCAGACGCTGGCGCAACTTGCCGGCTGGAACGTCCCCGGACATAGGCGCTCCGGTCAAAAGCACCGCCCGCGCACACGCTTTTATGACAACCTCGACCCGCACACTTTGGAAGACGCGCTGGCGAGCCTGGATCTGCCGACCACCCGGTTCATTGTGACGTCCAAATCCGGTGGCACGGTCGAGACGCTGGTGCAGGCGATCGCAGCACTGCAAGCTGTCAAAGCGGCGGGTCTTGAGGCGCAAATTCCAAGCCTGTTCCTGGGTTTGACGGAGCTGGCCGCGGTCGGCAAGAGCAATGGTTTGCGGTCGCTGTTGTCGGCCCACGGGATTCCGATTCTGGAGCATCACACAGGCATTGGAGGGCGTTTCTCGGTGCTCTCAAATGTCGGCTTGTTGCCGGCCTTGGCGCGCGGCCTCGATGTGGCCGCCCTGCGCGCAGGTGCTGCTGCGGTTGTTCAAAATCTGCTGGCAGCGAAACACCCCAGCGACGTGCCAGCCGCCGTTGGTGCGGCCGTCGCAATCGGGCTGAACCGGGCACATGGGATCGGCTGTCAAGTGATGATGCCGTACTCGGATCGATTGGGCCGCTTTGCAGATTGGTTTGTCCAGTTGTGGGCGGAGAGCCTAGGCAAAAACGGCAACGGCACCAGCCCGATCGCATGTCTTGGACCACTGGATCAACACAGCCAGTTGCAGCTTTTTCAAGACGGCCCGCGCGATCACCTGATGACCATCCTTCGAACGCCAGCAGCAGGTCATGGCCCGCTCATCGATGGGGCGTTGGCACAGACGGCGGGTATTGCATTTCTGGCTGGCCGACACGCCGGAGATCTCGTCGCAGCCCAGGCGGAAGCGGTGCCCGCAGCACTTGCCTCGGCTGGTCGCCCGGTGCGGACGTTTGATATTCCCCAACTCGATGAGACGGCCATGGGCGCGCTGCTCATGCACTTTATGCTCGAGACAATTCTCGCGGGTCGCCTACTCAAGATCGATCCGTTCGATCAACCGGCCGTCGAACTCGCCAAGACGCTTGCGCGCGAGCGACTGGCGAAAGGGTAAGCTCATACCGGCCCGCTTAAGTTTTGAACTGCGTCGAGGGTGGCGCTCGGCCGGTATGATTTTTTGCTGGCGCGAGCCGACACGCGTTCCGCGCGCCGGCCGGCTCGCGCGGTCAGTGGACGGCGACAGGCAAAATTTTTCTGGCTGATTGTTACAGGCACGCCTGACTATACGACGACCTCATCGGCAACCGTGTTGCGCAGTGCCCCAATCCCCGGACACTCGACCTCGACTTCGTCCCCGGCTTTCAGCCAACGCGGTGGATCAAAGCGGGCGCCTGCACCAGGTGGTGTGCCAGTGGCAATGAGATCACCGGGTTCGAGCGTCGTAAACGTTGAGATGTACGAGATGATGCGCGCGAACGGGAACATCAGGGTCCGGGTGTTGCCACGCTGGCGCTCTTCACCATTGACACGTGTGATCAGATCCAAGGCGTTCAGATCACCCAATTCACTTTTCGGCACAATCCATGGCCCAATGGAGCCAGATTTATCGAAATTCTTGCCTTGCGTGACGTTGAACTTGCCGTGCCGCAGCCAATCCCGGACCGAGCCTTCATTCATCAATGTCAGACCGAAGATGTGATCCAGCGCCTGGGCTTCGGGAATCCGCCGACCGGAGCGGCCAATCACCAGCACGATTTCGCCCTCGTAGTCGAACTGGGTCGATTCAGGCGGCCGCATCAGTTGGGCCCCATGGCCGACGAAGGAGCCGGGGAAGCGCACAAACAGGCTCGGGTATTTCGGCGCCTCGGTACCGTCTTTATACTCCGCATTTCGCTCGGGATAGTTGACCCCGACGCAGATGATCTTGCCCGGTCGCGCAATCGGTGGCTTCAATTGGACCTCGGTCAGCAGGCCATCGGACGGGCTCGATTCAACGGCGCGCGCGACCGCGTCCAAGGCCTCTGGGGTCAGGATATCGGTGACGCCGGCCAAGCGGCCTTCGAAGCGCCTGCCCAGATCAATCAGGGTGCGATCGTCTCGGACAACTCCGAACGTGGATTGTACTCCCCGGTCGCGATAAATCCAGCGCGCGAGTCTCATGGGATGTCCTCAAATTTGCCGCGGACGACTTCACCCGTATGCGAACGCCAAGTCGTGTCTGCCGTCAATCCTCGTCGTCGATGACGGGTTTGGTTCCGTCATCGAAACGCGCGGTCCAGCGGCCGATGTCCTCCTCTTGGCCGATCAACGCAAGACCATAGGCAATCGACAACAATTGCTCGCCGGTTTCGATTTTGGCTTTGCCAAAGCGCTTCTCGAACTGCTTGCGAACAGCCGGCACAAAAGAGGAACCGCCGGTCAGAAATACTTTGTCGACCTGTTTTTCAGAACGACCGGCCCGGTTCAAGGCCGCGCTGACTGCGAGGTCAATGCGCTCCAGATCGCGTGCGATCCAGCCCTCGAAGTCACGCCGCGTAACGGTCTCGTCGATCTCAACCCCGCGCGCGCCGAAGTGAAAATGGGCACTGCCGGCATCGGACAGTTTGATTTTCAGCTCAGACACCGCCTTGTAAAGGGGGTAACCCACGTCGGCATCTATGAAGGCGATCAAGGCCTCGAGCTTTTCCTTGTCGAGGCTGTCGCGCGCCAATTGCTTCAACTCATGAAGCAGCTTCGGCGACTTCAGGATTGACAGCTGATTCCAGCGCGCGAAGTTGGTGTAGTAGTGGACGGGTACGTCGAGGACTTTGCCCCAGCTTTTGTACTGCGTGCCCTTGCCGAGGCGCGGTGAGATAATCGCATTGATGATGCGGTAATCAAACGTGTCGCCGGCGATGCCCACGCCGGTCTGGCTGAGTGGATGGGCCTGAACGCCACGTGCCGTTTTTTCAAAATGGATCAGAGAAAAATCGCTGGTGCCGCCGCCGAAATCCGCGACCAAAACGGTGGCGTCTTTCTGCAGGCGTTGAGCGAAGTAAAAGGCCGCCGCAACCGGCTCATATACGTGATGAAAGTTTTTGAAACCGAACTGGCTGAAGGCCGCTTCATAGCGTTCGGCGGCCAATTGCGCGTCGGGATTGCCACCGGCAAACGTCACGGGGCGACCCAGCACGATGCTATCGGGCAAGTCCTCGATCAATTCGCCCGTGTGCTCATAAAATTTGCGAAAGAAGGCGGCGAGCAGGTCATGGAACTCATAGCGCCGCCCGACCATGGTGGTGTGCTGAAAGGCCTTGCTCGCAGCAAAGGTCTTGAAGGACTGAACGAAGCGGCATTCCATGGGGTCGTCAATGAAGCGGTCGATGGCCCAGGGACCGGCGTCGCTGAAGATGGAGCGACCATGGTCTTCGTCTTCCTGCCAGAGGGCCAGCACGGAGCGAAAGGCTGAAAACGTATCATCGCCATGCTGGAACTGCTGGGCGCGCACCTGCCCGTCCTCGCAAACGCGCGCGAGCACAGTGTTGGTCGTGCCGAAGTCAAGGCCGATGGCCGGAGGGTTGCTCAAAAGTGATCCGCCGTGGCGAGGGGGCAAGCCGATCCGGCGACCCGTCCGAAGGGAGCGGACCCATAGGCTGTTAACTCTCTGGCCGCAATCCTGCGTCAAGTGGGGCTGCGTCAAGCGGGGCTGCGTCAAGTGAGGCGGCGTCAACGGGGTTAGCCGATGTTTGTCAGCGTCGTCGACCGTCTGCGACAATTGTGCTTTAAACAGTCAGCGATCTGAGTGGGAGGATGACGATGATCGGGTCTCGCAAAAAGATACGCGTGGCGGTTCCGCTGCTGGCAGCGGTTGGCTGCTTGACGGTGTCAGTTGCTGCGCAGGGTCAAACGCTCAAAGTCGTGATGCACTCTGACCTCAAGATCCTCGATCCGATCTGGTCGGGCGCGTACATTGTGCGCCAGCACGGCTATTTGGTTTATGACACCCTGTTTGCCATCGACGAAAAATTCCAAGTTAAGCCGCAGATGGCCGAGAGCGCGAAGACGTCGGCGGACGGTCTGACCACAACCATCACCTTGCGCGACGGATTGACATGGCACGATGGAACCGCAGTCACAGCTGAAGATTGCGTCGCCTCGCTGAAGCGTTGGGCGGCCCGTGACAGCATGGGGCAGAAGCTTGCCGAGGCGACCAAGGCATGGCGCGTTGTCGATGCGAAAAGCTTCGAGATCGAGCTGAAAGAGCCGTTCGGCGCCGTCATCGATGCGATTGGCAAACCGAGCGTCGTGGTCCCGTTCATGATGCCGAAACGGATCGCGGAGACCGATCCATTCAAGCAGTTCGACGAAGTCATCGGCTCAGGCCCATTCATGTTCAAACGCGATGAATGGAAGCCAGGTGACAAAGTGGTTTATGTCAAGAATCCAGCCTACAAACCGCGCAATGAATCGGCATCGTGGCTGGCCGGCGGCAAAGTGGTAAAGCTGGACCGGGTCGAATGGATCTATATGCCGGATGCACAGACGGCGGTGAATGCCTTGATCAACAATGAGATCGATCTGATTGAAAACATTGCTCACGATCTGCTGCCGATCTTGAGCCGGAACGCCAGGGTTGTGATCGCACGCCAACCGGTGGTCAACCAATACCAGTTCCGCATGAATTGGCTGCATCCACCGTTCAACAACGTGGCCCTTCGCCGGGCTGCGATGATGGCACTTTCGCAAAGCGACATGCTCGAAGCAGCCATCGGCAACAAGGCATACTTTCGGACCTGCAAAGCCTTGTTTACCTGCGGCGGCCCGTTCGAAAGCGGAGTTGGAATGGACGGCCTGATGGAGGGCAACACCGCCAAGGCCGCTGAAATAGTGAAAGCTGCCGGCTACGACGGCACCCCCGTGGTGCTGCTTGAGCCAACCGATCTCGGTGTCCTGAAAAACCTGGGCGCGGTCATGAAAGTACAACTCGAAAAGGCGGGGTTCAAGGTCGAACTGCAAGTCAGCGATTGGCAGACCATGGCGACGCGCTTGGGCGCCAAGCGGGGCTCGCCGGCCGAGGGTGGGTGGTCGGCTTTCACCACCAGCTGGCAACAACTCGACATCATCGATCCGATGCTCAACCCCTATCTCGCGGCGACCTGTGACAAGGCTCGCCCGGGCTGGCCATGCGACGCTGACATGGAAAAACTTCGCGACCGCTTCACCCGCGAAACGGACCCGACCAAGCGCAAGGCCATCGCCGATGAGGCCCAGGTGCATAACACCAAGATCGTCACGCACGTGCCCGCGGGTGAATGGTACGGCGTTTCTGCCCGTCGTTCGAATATAGCATTTCCCGAGGTTTTACCGCCGTTTCTGGTGTTCTGGGGACTGGAGAAGAAGTAACAGGCGTTGGATGTCGTTGACAACGCTGAAGCCGTCGCCGCACTCTCAGGCATGGGCATCGAAGAGACAGGCCATCTGAGATGTCGCCGTCGGCTCAATGCAGAAGGCCGAACCAAGCATTTGAACATCCAGCGGGAGGACCCCAGAATGATAGCAGCACCGATCAACCGGCTTGTGAGTTTAGCAGCCCTTGGCGTGGCACTGAGCGCCGGGCAAGTGTTGGCGCAGGCCAAAGAACTCAAGGTCGGCGTGATCTACGACCAAACCGGCGCGTTTGCGGGCGGTGGTTCGCTTGCAGGTCAGATCGGCAACAAGATCGCCATCGACATGATCAACGAAAAGGGCGGCGTCGAAGGTTACAAAATCGTGCCGACATATGTCGACGCGCAATCCAAGACCGACGTCGCAATCAACGAGGCAGAACGGTTGTTGAATGACACCAAGGTCGATATGTTGATGGGCATCTTCGGCTCCGGTCAGTGCGTGCCGCTGGCCGCCAAAGTTGACTCGGCCAAGAAGTTTTTCTGGGCCAACATCTGCGTGTCGTCCGCAGTCTTCAAGGGCAAGAATCTGCAATATGTGTTCCGAGCCCAGGTCCATTCGGATCAATTCGGTGAGGCATCGTGCGCATTCATTGCCGAGAACGCCAAAGAGAAACTCAAAAAAGACGCCAAGGACATCAAAGTAGCGATCATCCACGAGGATGGGCCATATGGCTCGGGCGTCGCGGCTGGCAATGAAGCCAAGTGCAAAGAACTCGGGATTCAGATTGTCCACAAGGAAGGCTATGCGGCGACGTCAACTGATCTATCGGCATTGGTCACGAAGCTGCGCCGGGCCCAAGCCGATGTCATTCTGCATACCGGCTACAATCCGGACATCACGCTGTTTCTGCGCCAAGCCAAGGAAGCGGGTCTGAAATGGGGTGCGCTGATCGGCCATGGTGCAGGTCATGCGCAAATCGACAAGTTGACCGAGACTTTCGGCAAGGATGTGAACTTTCTGTACAACGTCGATCCGGTGGCGGCACAACTCCTCGATCCCAAGACACTGGCCCCAGGCCTCGGTGATCTGACCGCCGAAGTCATCAAGCGGTACAAGGCCGAGACGAAGGCCAATGAAGTGCCGTCACACGTGTCGATGGGCTTCAACCAAGCCTGGATCTTCTTTACCGACGTGCTGCCGCGCGCCATCAAAAAACATGGCGGCATCGACCCTGAAGCGCTGAAAAAAGCAGCCCTTGAAACCGATATCCCGGAGGGTGGCACGGTGCAGGGCTATGGCGTCAAGTTCAATGGTCCCGGCGATATCATGTCCGGCCAGAATATGCGTTCAAGCCCGGTCGTCATGCAGTTCGTCGACGGTCAGACCAAAATCGTGTGGCCGACGAAAATCCGCACCGTTGATCCGATGTTGCCGTTACCAGCTGGCCATGGTTACGCCCGCTGAGGACGTCTTGGACGAACGTGTGAACCGGTGGCATCGGCTTGATGCTGCCGGTTTGCCGTTTAGCCGAGCTGCCGCAAAAAGCCGCCAAAGCGCAAGGCCCCGTCCGGCCAAGGGCCATGGCTGCTCGCGGTGTTGAGATGACCGGACTCGCCCGCATCAACCAATACAGCGCCCCAGGCGCGTGCCAGGTCTTCAGCAGCCTCATAGGGACAATGTTCGTCGGTGCGGCTGGCGACGAGAAGCGATGGAAATGGCAACGGATCGCGCGGGAATGGCGTGAACGCCGGGTCCATGCCCGGGATCTTGGCGCACTCGAGTTCTGAGGGTGTTGCGACCAGGAATGCGCCGATTACGGCCCCAGGCGACATCCGCGACGACGCGTGCACGACGGTTGGTACGCCGCAAGAATGGGCAACCAGAACAACCGGTCGGGTGGCCAACGTCACCGCCTCGAGCAGCCGGCTGGTCCATTTGGCTGTGTCGACGGTATCCCAGTCATCCTGTTCGACGCGCCGCGCCGTGGTCAGTTTTGCCTGCCATCGGGTTTGCCAATGATCCCGGCCCGATCCGGTCCACCCCGGCACCAGCAAAATCTCGACGTCGGTGGTCCGCATCGTCTTGTCCGCGACTGAAAATACCAGTGTGAGCGTCGCCTTACGGTGGTTTTTCCAATGCGACAAGCCTAGATCGGCGCGGGCTCTTGGCGCTAGCCACGCGGCGGTTAGCTGTGGCAGACAACGCTGATGAACGCGACACATTTTACCCCCGATGAACTCCAGCGATACAAGCGCCACCTTGTGCTCAAGGATGTGGGCGGCGCGGGACAGCAGAAGCTGAAGTCGGCCCGGGTCCTGTTGATTGGAGCGGGTGGGCTCGGGTCGCCGCTGTTGCTGTATCTGGCAGCGGCGGGCGTCGGCACCATCGGTGTGGTCGACGATGACCGGGTTTCGCTATCGAATTTGCAGCGCCAGATTGCCCACAATACCGCTCATGTTGGGGCCTCGAAGGTCGATAGTGCGCGCGCCGCCGCTGGCTGCATCAACCCGCATGTCAAGATCGACACGCATCACACCCGCCTCGATGCGAACAACGCGCTCACATTGATCTCGAGCTATGACATTGTGGCTGACGGCTCCGATAATTTTGCGACGCGCTATCTGGTCTCTGATGCTTGTTACTTCGCCGGCAAGACGCTCGTCTTTGGCGCCGTTGGCCCATTCGACGGCTATGTCTCGACGTTCAAGCCGCATCTGAAGAAATCAGATGGTACGCCGTATCCATCGTATCGCTGCTTGTTTCCCTCGGCTCCGACAGCTGGGGCGGTGGCCAATTGCGCAGAAGTCGGCGTCCTCGGGGCGGTGGTTGGTGTCATCGGCACGTTGCAAGCGACCGAAGTCCTCAAGGAAATCCTGGACATCGGTGACACCATGGCAGGCCGGCTGTTGATCTGGGATGCGCTGGCCGCACATTTCGAAGAGGTTCGGATCAACTGGGACCCCGACAATGCGTTGTCGGGAACCAGTCCGAGCATTGCCGATCTGACGATCCATCGCGGCGAAACCAGCGGCGAGGTTTATCCCGCCTAAATTTGCGCAACGGCGCGTGCCACTGGCCGTGGCTCAGGACAGCGCCCTGACGCTCGGCCGATCCGGGTTTGCGGCAGGAAATGTCAGTCCAACGTCAGTTGGCGTGGCGCGGGCGCGGGCGATTCTGTGAGCGATTCTGGCAAAGCCGAGACGTCTATGTCATATCCTGCGCTATCGATTCACCTCCGCGAAGGCCACGTTGACCATGCCGATCAAACCCCGCGCCGATCTCGTCCAGAATACCGCTGACTTCGAGCGCTTAGCCCTGGTCAAGCCAACCGGGTTCCGCGAGTACGATGCGCGGTGGTTGTTCCCGGAAGAAATCAACTTGATGGGGCTGAATGCGATCGGGCTCGGCATGTCCGTGCTGTTCGATCGCCGCGGCGTCAAAAAGCGCATCGTCACCGGCCATGATTTCCGCGGCTATTCCGGAGGCGTCAAACAGGCGTTGATGACGGGATTGCTGGCGGGCGGATTCGAGGTTCACGATATCGGTTTGGCCTTGTCGCCGATGGCCTACTTCGCCCAGTTTGAACTCGACGTCGAAGGTGTTGCCATGGTGACCGCCAGCCACAACGACAACGGCTGGACCGGCATCAAGATGGGCCTCGCGCGTCCCATGACTTTTGGTCCCGATGAGATGTCGGAACTGAAAGAGATCGTGCTGTCGGGCGACTATGCGAAAGCCATGGCGAACGGCAATGGGCGCTATATTTTCGTATCGGATCTGTATGATCGCTATGCGGCGGCGTTGACCAAGCGGGCGAAATACAAGCGTCACATGAAAGTGGTGGCCGCGTGCGGCAACGGCACGGCGGGTGCATTTGCGCCGCAGATTCTGGCGGCGCTCGGTCTGGAAGTGATCCCGCTCGATACCGAGTTGGATCATACGTTCCCGCGCTATAATCCAAACCCCGAAGATATGAAGATGCTGCACGCGATGGCCGAGGCCGTGACCGAGCATAAAGCCGATGTCGGCTTGGGTTTTGACGGCGACGGCGACCGTTGTGGCGTGGTCGACAACGAGGGTCACGAGATCTTTGCCGACACCGTTGGCGTGATGCTCGCCCGCGATCTGGCAGCGGTCTACAAAAACCCGACCTTTGTGGTTGATGTCAAATCCACCGGCCTGTTCTCAACCGATCCCGTGCTGCAGAGCCTGGGCGCGAAGACACTGTATTGGAAGACTGGCCATAGTTACATGAAGCGCTACACGCACGAACAGAAGGCGCTGGTCGGCTTTGAAAAATCGGGCCACTATTTCTTTCAGCCACCGCTGGGCATGGGCTACGATGACGGCCTGGTCGCGGCGATCGCGATCTGCGATATGCTCGAGCGCGCTCCGGATAAAACCATGGCCGACCTGAAACGCGCGTTGCCGAAGACGTGGCAGTCGCCAACCATGAGCCCAAAGTGCGACGATCTGAAAAAATACGGGATCGTCGACCAGATCGTGGCCCAGTTCCAAGAGGCGCACAGAAAGGGCGAGACGGTTGCGGGGCAGAAAATCCGCGATCTCGTCACCGTCAACGGCGTGCGCGTGACTCTGGAAGACGGCACCTGGGGCCTGGTGCGCGCCTCATCGAACAAACCGGAGTTGGTGGTGGTGGTGGAAAGCCCGGTGTCCGAGGCGAAACGCAATGCGATCTTCGCGGATATCAAGGCACGCTTTGCAGCCTTCCCCGAAATCGGGAAGTTCAATCAGGAGCTTTGAGGGGGGCGGGGCCGCGGTGGGTGTCAGTCGGTTGTGACCCCATGTGGCGCGGACTTATATGCTCTCTCCCCGTTGTCTTTCGGACCGGGGAGAGGGTGAAGGGCGGCAACGGGTCCAGTGGTGGCACAGTGCGTCCGCTCATGATGTGCTCGTGTCCAGTTCGGCGCTGTTTGGCCAAACGTCGACTCGGGCCAGTGAGCCTTGATGATTGCGCAAAGGGCATCGGAATCGGGACAGCTTTCAACTGACGAGCCGACGGAATTCGGCGCTACCATGCAGTACGCTCATGGGCGATTGCCTGGAGCATCTGAACGAAGTCCCTAATCGCATCGGTCGGCATGCCTTTATTCTCAACGACAAAGTCTGCGTCCATCGTGGTTTTGACATCGCGCGACAAGCGGGCCGCAACGTCCGCAGCACTCTCTCGATTACGCGCAGCGAGCCGGGCAGCGCGGAGTGGAAGCGGCGCTCGAACTTCGACGACAGTGGTCTTTTGGTACCTGTCACTTACGGGTTGAACCACAGAGCGTGACACGTTGCACACCACAATCCTCTCGGCTGCGAGGTCGTCGTCGATCGAGCCCGGCACCCCGTAGTTCAATCCATGGGCACTCCATTGGAACGTGAATAATCCGCGCGCCAAGAGGTCTGCGAATTGTGCCTGGGTCAGTGGCACATGGTCTTCGCTGGGATCAATCGGTCGCGTGATGTAACGACTTGGGAACACGAATTTGGTATCGGCGGCTAGGGCTGATCGTGCACCGCGAATGACGGTGTCCTTGCCCACGCCGCTGCTGCCGACGACGAGAACGAGTGTACCGGGTTGGCGTAATTCGGCGCTCATGCGACCCGCGCTCCCGCGCACAAGACCTCTCGAATGACCGGCACATCCCGTGAAGCATCCACGCGTACGAGATCGCCACGCTTGCCAATCGCGATTTCGCCGCGATCCGTGAGACCCAGTGCTTCTGCGGGTGCTTTGGTAACGAGCCTGATCGCGCCGGCCATGCCGCCAATGGCCGGCACATCAGCTAGCATCAGCGCGCCCTGCAACAGGCTCGCCGGCACATAATCCGACGACAGCGCATCGAGCAGACCGCGCTCAGCAAGCTCGCGTGCAGCGACATTGCCCGAGTGCGAGCCGCCGCGCACCACGTTGGGCGCCCCCATCATGACAGCGATCCCTGCAGCGCGCGATGCGGCAGCAGCCTCGATCGTGGTTGGAAACTCGGCAAGCCGCACGCCATCCGTGTGCGATTCGACGACATGCGCCGCGGTTGTATCATCGTGGCTCGCCAGCGTGACGCGGTGGGCGCGGGCAAGTGCAACAAGGCCAGCACGTTGGCGATCATGATTGCGCGCATATGATAATTTGCGCGCAGCAATAAAGGCGTCGAGTTCCGCTTCCGTCTTGCTTGACTTACCTCGGTAGTAGTCCCGCAGCTTGCTCTCGTCGCGGAACTGCCGAATGCCAGGCGTGTGGTCCATCAGCGACAGTAGTTGGACTTGATGCTGGGCCATGAAGCGCTCCGTCTCGCTCATGACGTCGTCAGAGCAGATCTCGCACCTCAAATGCGTGAGATGTTCAACACGCAACATGCCGGCCTGCCGAGCCACTGCGATCGCGCTGGCAAGCTTGAAGACGCCGCCCGCAAGTGTGTGCCGGTCGCCGTCACTTCCGGCACGGAGGCTGTCGAACACGGTGGTGATGCCGGACGTGGCGATCTGCGCGTCGTAGGCGAGCACCGCCGATAGCGGGTCCCAGAATACTTTGGGGCGCGGCGAATAGTGCGGCTCAAGATGATCCGTATGCAATTCTATTAAGCCGGGAATGAGTAAGTCATTGCCCCATTGCTCCGCGCGCGGATCCAGGCGTTCGAGGTCAAGGCCAGTGATCAGGCCTGACTCGATGGTCACGGTACCCGAAACAACGCGATCGGTGAGCACGATCGACTCGGATGCGACACGCAGCATGCCGGTGCGCATCCTGTACTCTCGGTTCGACATGAACGGCCTCGTGTTCAAGTGTCAGTGGCAAAGCGGGACAGATCGAGTTCGCGGTCGGCGATCCGCGAGCGCGCGTCGGTATCGTGAAAAATGCCTAGGACGGCGACACCACGCGACTTGACCTCGCGCACGAGATCGACGACGACGTCGCGGTTGCTGGTGTCAAGAGATGCTGTCGGCTCATCCAACAGTAGGACCGCGTGGCCGCCGATCAGTCCGCGTGCAATGTTCACGCGTTGTTGCTCGCCACCAGAGAACGTCGCCGGCGGCAAGCCCCATAGGCGCGCTGGAATGTTGAGACGCTCCAGCAGTGTCGACGCGCGCTTGATGCTGTCGTCAGCCTGGAGTGCCGCGTCGCGCCCAGCTGCGGCGACGATAGCGAGCGTCGAGACACGTGGAATGACTCGCAGGAACTGGCTGACGTATCCGATGGTCCGCCTGCGCACTTTGTGAATAACGCGTGGATCGGCGCCGTCTAGAGCGATCCAGGTGTCGTCGAGACGAAGCCGGATGCTGCCGCTGTCGCAGCGATAATTACCGTAGATCATGCGCAGGAGAGACGACTTGCCGATGCCGGATGGGCCAACGAGAGCGAGGCATTCGCCGACATTCAATGTCAGCGACACGCGCGTCAGCACGGGAATGCACGCGCCGCCGCGCAAGTGCATCGTGAATGTCTTCGACACGTTGCGCACGTCGAGCAGGGGGTGCGGAGTTGACGTCATGGTTCGCTTCCGCCTTCGCGCTCGTGCTTCTCGAGAAACGCGTCGACAGACAGCGAGCGGAAATCCAGCATCGCGGCCTTGATGCGCTCATCGCTCCAGGTCCACCACGCAAGTCGCTGCAGACGCTCGGCTGCATGTGCGTCGAAGCGGCGCTTGATCATGCGCGCCGGCACGCCGGCGACGATGGTGTAGGGCGCGACATCCTGAGTGACGACGGCACCGGCCGCGACGACGACGCCGTCTCCGACCGTCGCTCCGGGCAGAATGGTGACGCCGTGGCCGCACCACACGTCATTGCCGACACGCACGCGATCCGAAGCGCGGTCGGCGAAGAACGCCGCGTCACGCGTTTCGTCTGGCCAGTAATACTCGGGTGTGTAGGTGAAGCGGTGTTGAGACACGCGCGCATAGGGATGGTTCGGCGCACCGATCCGCGTCATGGCCGCGATGGCGCAGAAGCGTCCCATGTCCGTGTTCAACAGTGACACGTGCTCGAGCAGGTAGCTGTAGTTGCCAACGCGGCTGTCACGCACCCGCACATGCTCGTGAATCTCGACATACTCGCCGATCTCGGAATCACGCACGCGCGCGGACTCGTGCACGACCGGCGTACGGCTGATCTTCGGCTTGCGCTGGCTCTCATTGTCCATGACCGTCACACCTGCAGCACAGAGGACACGAGCAACTGCGTATAGGCCTCGCGGGGATCGTCGAGGACCTGATCGGTCAATCCCTGTTCGATGACACGTCCATGACGCATCACCATGATCCTGTGCGACAGAAGGCGCGCCACCGCGAGATCGTGCGTGACGAGCACCACGGCAAGCCCCAGATCGGCGACGAGGCCACGCAGCAGGTCGAGCAAGCGCGCCTGCACGGACACATCGAGTCCGCCCGTCGGCTCGTCCATGAAGACAAGTCGCGGCTTGGTGACGAGGTTCTTGGCGATGACGAGGCGCTGACGCATGCCACCGGAAAACGAGATCGGCCGATCGTCGATACGGTCGCGATCGATCTCGACACGGTCGAGCCAGTTCAGCGCTTCGCTGCGAATGTTACCGTAGTGGCGCTGGCCGAGGCCCATCAGCCGCTCGCCGACATTGCCGCCCGCCGACACCTGCATGCGCAGACCGTTTGCCGCGTCTTGCGCGACGTAGCCCCAATCCGTGCGCATGAGGAAGCGGCGCTCGGCGTCATTGAGCGTGCTAAGATCGCGTGTCTCGCCGTCGCGCAAGCGGTAGCGCACGCGGCCCTGCGTTGCTGGAAGTTGCAATGACAGCAGTTGCAGCAAGGTCGACTTGCCCGAACCGGACTCGCCGACGATGGCCACGACCTCGCCTTCGTGCAGATCGAAGGTCACGTCCTGGCAACCCATACGTGCGCCGTAGTGCTTCGTCAGACCGATGGCGGCCAGCAACGGTCGATCGCCGTCAAACGCCATCGGCCTTGCCTCCCACCTTCGCTTTCGAGGCAAGCGTCGCGGGCGCATCGCCGAGCATCGGGCCGCAATGGCCGTCAGCGCGTCGGCCCTCGCAGTGGTCGGTGTCGGAGCACACGAACATGCGGCCGCCTGCATCATCGAGAATGACCTCGTCGAGATACACCCCGGTGGCGTTGCACAGCCCGCACGGACACTCGAACCGGTTCACCTCGAACGGGTAGTCGTCGAAATCAAGGCTCACGACTTCGGTGTGCGGCGGAATGGCGTAAATGCGCTTTTCGCGCCCCGCGCCGAACAACTGCAGGGCCGGCGAGCGGTGCATTTTTGGATTGTCGAACTTCGGCGTCGGTGACGGATCCATCACGTAGCGGCCGTCGACTTTCACCGGATAGGCGTAGGTCGTCGCAATGGTCTTGTGACGGGCGATGTCTTCGTAGAGCTTCACGTGCATCAGGCCGTATTCCTCGAGCGCGTGCATATGTCGCGTCTCTGTTTCGCGCGGCTCGAGAAAACGCAGGGGTTCCGGTATCGGCACTTGAAAGACGAGGATCTGGCCGACCTTCAGCGGCGCCTCGGGAATGCGATGGCGCGTCTGGATGATCGTGGCGTCGACCGTGGACGTGGTGGTCGCGACACCTGCGGTCTTGACGAAGAACTTTCGGATCGACACCGCGTTCGTCGTATCGTCAGAACCCTGGTCGATCACCTTCAGCACATCGTCCGGTCCGAGCACGGCGGCGGTCACCTGCACGCCGCCGGTGCCCCAACCATACGGCATCGGCATTTCGCGACTCGCGAACGGCACCTGATAGCCAGGGATTGCGATCCCTTTGAGGATGGCGCGGCGGATCATGCGCTTGGTCTGTTCGTCGAGGTAGGCAAAGTTGTAGCCGGTCTCGGTTTGGATCGCGCCTGACTGAAGGGGAGCTGTCACTCGGCAGCCTCCCTACGCGGGGAAACCTTCGCCGCAGCATGCTCCGCCTGCAAACGGCGTACGAGCTGCAGTTCGGACTGGAAGTCGACGTAATGCGGCAGCTTCAAGTGTTCGACGAAGCCGGTGGCCTGCACATTATCGGAGTGCGACAGCACGAACTCCACGTCCTGCGCTGGTGCGGTCAGTTCCTCGCCGAGTTCGTCGGCGCGCAGCGAGCGATCGACCAGCGCCATGGACATCGCCTTGCGCTCCGATTGCCCAAACACGAGACCATAGCCGCGCGTGAACTGCGGCGGCGTTTCGGCTGTAGTGATGAACTGAGTGACCATCTCGCACTCGGTGACTTCGATTTCACCGAGTGGGACCGCGAAGCCGAGTTCTTCGGCGAACACCTCGACCGCGACACGGCCGATGCGGACTTCGCCGACAAACGGATGCGTGCGGCCGTAGCCGCGCTGTGTGGAGTAAGCGAGGGCGAGCAAAAAGCCCTCGTCGCCGCGGGCCAAGTTTTGCAAGCGCAAATCCCGTGCGGCTGGAAATGCCAGCGGCTCACGCGTGAGATCGCCGACCGGAGCGTCGGCCGCCACCTGCGGGTTGCGCTCGATCAGCCCTTCGCCGTCGAGCAAGCCCGTGACGCGCGGCGTCGCCTCGATACCCACAGGTGCGGCTGGCGCTGGTTCGGCTTGACGCTCTGCTGCAAGAGTGAAGTCGAGCAGACGATGGGTATAGTCGAACGTCGCCCCGAGCACCTGCCCACCGGGCAGATCCTTGTAGGTCGCAGAGATGCGGCGCGAAACCTGCATGCCGTCCGTATCAAGCGGCTCGGACGCGCCGAAGCGCGACAATGTGGTGCGATAGGCGCGGACCAGAAAGATAGCCTCGATCAGATCACCACGCGCCTGTTTGATGGCGAGCGCGGCCAGCGACGGATCGTAGAGTGAGCCTTCGCTCATAACGCGCGCTACTGAGAGAGCCAGCTGCTGCTCGATCTGCGCAACGCCGAGTTCGGGAATGTCAGGGTCGCCACGGCGCGCCACATCGAGAAGCTTGTGCGCGTTCTCGATGGCAAGTTCCCCGCCTTTGACCGCAACGTACATGATCAGCGCCCCTCGACACGCGTGCTGCGGGGCAGCGCGACGATGCGGTTGCCGGCACAGAAGATGATATCGACGCCACATGGGAACGCCGCGCGGTTAGCAGCAAGATCTACACGAAGCGTGTCCGGCAGAGGCGACACGGCGAGCCTGCGCGTGCCGGCGATCCCCGGGCCGTTCAAAGTCCAGCCGCGCGACGTGTCGATGCTCTCGACATCCACGACCAACGAGACGGATGTGTCGGGATATTCGAGTGTGCCCTGCGCGAATGTCCCGAGCCGCGGCAGGTCGCGCGGCCGCGTGACGAACGCGAAGACGGCGCTCATGTGCTCGGCCACGATGTGCGCGCCGGTGTGGAAGCGCAGGTAGGTTGCTGCATCGCCCGATGTACCGACGTCAATCCACAGCCGCGTTTCGAAGTCGGCGAGCGTCAGCGCGATTGCCGTCATGGCGACCGAGAAGCCAGGACAACGGGGACCACCGGCGTCGACAGCGTACTCGGTGCCCGGCTCGGCCAGCGCGTTCATGACGGCGCGGAAGGTGCGCTGCGCGTCGAACACCGGTGCCGTGAAGCCCGAGCGGATCGCCCCGCCAGACGGCAAAACATCATGTACGTTGGCTGCGGTCATGCGGTCTCTCGGGCCAACGTGTAGAACTCGACGCGGGTTGCAGCCGCCTCGCGGCTCGCCCGGTCGCGCTCAGCCGCGATCCGCTCGCGGATCGGCTTCAAAACATGCGTCTCGATGTGCGCCCGTTGATCTGGCAACTGCCAGAGGGCATCGAGGATCGCCGCCTGGCGGGCTGCAACCTTGTCGCGACCGAGGCGATAGCTGTAGCCGATCGACCCGTCGGCGAGTCGCACGACGGCGCGCGTCACGGTGGCCTCGCCAACATTGAACGGGGCACCGTCGCCACCGATGCGGCCACGCAGCATGACAAGTCCCGTTTCCGGTGGCTTGAGGTCCGCTACCTCTGTGACTTCGCCAACGAGTGCCATGGCCGCCGCCAACTCGGCGCTGGAGGCAGATGCCAGTGCCGCGACGGTTTCCCGGTAGGCTGCAGTGGGATTGCTTGATGCCCGCATCATGCCCGCCCCGGGGCCGACGACTGGCCGCCGATGATTGCGAAGCGGATGCGCGCCGAGACGAAATCGATGATGGCGACAGTGATCAAGATCATGATGACGATGAACGACACCTGCTGCCACTCGAGGGTGCGGATTGCTTCTGCGAGGTGCAACCCGATGCCACCCGCACCGACAATGCCGATGATCGTTGCCGAACGCGTGTTGCTCTCGAAGTAGTAGAGCACTTGACTCAGTAGCACCGGCAAAACGTCGGGCAAAATGCCAAAACGTACCCGATGCACGTCACTGCCGCCAGCGGACATGACGCCTTCGCCGGCCTTGCCATCGACGGTTTCGATCGCTTCTGAGAACAGTTTTCCGAATGCACCGATGTCGGCGATCATGATGGCGAGCACGCCGGCAAACGGGCCGAGGCCAACGACATTGATCCAGATCAGCGCCCAGATCAGCGTATCGACACCGCGAATGCCGTCGAGCCCGCGTCGCAGCGAGAAGCGAAAGATCCACACGGGAATGACGTTGCGCGCTGCGAGAAAACCGAGCGGCAGCGCACAGATGGCCGCCAGCAACGTGCCGAGAAAAGCGATGGCGAGAGTCTCAAGTAAGGCATGTCCCCACAGCATCAGCCGCGCCGTCGTGCCGTATTCCGGCGGCAACATAAGCGTCGCGATGCGACCAAGTTCCGAGATGCCGCTGCGGACCCGGGTCCACGAGACATCGAGGGTCGCAAAACCAACGATCAGAGTTACCAAGACCAGCAGCGCGATGAGTACGACCGGCACGCGGCGCAGGACGCCCGGCTGCATGACTGTCGGGTGACGTGCGGTGAGCCCGGCCATATCGGCTAGAGCCTTGTCTCTTAGTGCACTCATGCCACACCTCGGGTGCCGAGCAGGCCGTGGCGGATGCGCTCTGTCGTCAGATCGATGACGATCACGGTGGCGATGATCATCAGAAGCATTGCACTGACATCGGAGTAATAGAATTTGCGGATCGCTTCGAGCAGATCCTGGCCGATGCCGCCCGCGCCGACAAAGCCCATGATGGCCGCGCCACGCACATTGATCTCAAACCGCATCAGGCCGTAGCTGGCAAAGTTGGAGAGCACTTGCGGTAGCGCCGCAAAGCGCACCGCTTCCGTCCAGGTGGCCCCGGTGGCGATGACACCGTCGAACGGCTTCATGTCGATGTTTTCGACCACCTCGGAGAACTGCTTGCCGAGGGCTCCGAGAGTGTGGATGGCCAGAGCAAGGATGCCGGGCAACGGTCCAAGACCGAAAGCGACCACGAACGTCAGTGCAAACACCAGTTCAGGCACTGTGCGGCAAAACTCAAGGAAGCGGCGTGTCGCGAACAGAACGCCCCGATTCTGGACGAGATTGCGGGCGCTGACGAAACACAGGATGAAGGCACCGATGCCACCGAGAACCGTGCCAAGATAAGCAATCAGCAGTGTCTCACCGATCTTGTACAGCCACTTCCAGAAGCCCCAGTACCACTCGGCAATATCCGTCCAGACCGGCTTGCCGGTGTCGAGATAGAGCAATCGAGCGAGGTAGTTGGTGAAGCGGCCGATGTTCTGCCAGAACTTGCCGACGTCGACTTCAGCGATGACGACGGAGGCGGTGATGCAGCCACACAGCATAACGAGGCCGATGAGCACGCTGCGCCGCTTGTCGGCACGAGCCCTTGCGTAGGCGCGCACCAGCGGTTCGAGCTGTGCAGGGGGGAGTAGAATGGTTGCGGACGACACGATGGCTCTCTGCCCTGAAATGGAGTTGCGCCCGGGCTGCCACAAGCTGCCCAGGCGCAGATCGAACGCGGCGATCAGGACTTCTTCTTGCGCAGGTCGTCGACAAATTTGTTGATCTCGATCATGACGTCGTAGGCCTTGTT
>JAYSUN010000068.1:0-2313 GCA_043719045.1 Hyphomicrobiaceae bacterium
GCGGGGCAGACCCATCGGCCTGCCCCGCATCGCGATGATCAAGGTCGATGTCGGCGGCTGCCGGCATCAGCGCTTCATTTCGCTAAGATAGGCTTTAATCGGCGCCGCGGCAGCTGGCACGCGCTTGATATAGTCGTCGAGAATTCCAGCCGTCCGTGACCGGAAATCGGCCATCATGGGGGCTGAAATTTCAATCAACTCCATCCCGCCGGCAGCCAGTTTCGCCGAACTTTCGGCATCCGCCTTGATCGACACAGCCCAGAAGTCTGGCTCCATCTTCTTGGCGATACCTTCGATCGTTGCTTGCTGTTCAGGCGTCAGTTTTTTCCAGGCGTCGAGATTGACATTCATCATCTGCGACGACCAGACGTGATTGGTCTTGTAGAAATACTTGAGGAACTCCCAAAACTTACCGTCCACACCTGACACTGAAGACGTCGACACACCAGCGACTGCCCCCGATGCGAGGGCCGGGATTGTCTCACCCCAAGGGATCAACACCGGCGCCATCCCGACAGCATTCAACATCTCCGCAGCACCTTTATCCGGCACGCGCACTTTAATGCCTTTGAGAGCGTCGAGGTTATCATGCTTGACTTTCATATGCAGATACTGGGTCGGCCATGGCACCATATAAAGAATTTTCTGGTTGTTCTTGGCCGCGACCTGTTCGTAAGCCGGGCGTAAGTGCTTGTGCAGCACTTTCAGCTCCTCGGCGTTGCCGACGAGGAACGGCACGCCCTCAGTGCCCAACAGCGGCTCGTCACCGACTTGTTGAATATTGAGAACGTCGGCAATCGGCACCAGCCCATCACGGACGGCACGCAGATGCTCAGGTCCCTTGAAGCCCAACTGGCCGCCGCCCTTGACCGTGATCTCAACCGCTCCGTTGGTCGCTTTTTTGATCTCTTCGGCGAACTTCATGGCATTTTGGGTATGAAAGTTGCCATCCGGCCAGACTGTCGACAGGTCCCACTTGGTTTGGGCGTAGGCGGTCAGTGGTTGCCACATCAGCGCAAGTGCGACTAGCGCGGCTGTCGTTTTTGGACGTCGCATCAACATGAGATCCTCCGGGAGCACTCGAAGCTCAAAACCTCGATCACAGAAAATAGAGCATATTCGATGGTCGCTCGTCGAGGCCCGGCTTAGCTCCAGGGACAAACGCGTGGCGGCCCCTCGCCTCCGGACCGGCACAAGGCCGGTCGTTCACTTCCCGTCTCAAGCGTGAAGGGAGAGGGAAAGTGGCGGAAGGGGTGGCCGCTTGCGATCCCGCACCGCCATGGAGCACACGCATAGTCAGCGGCGCACCTGACCATCGTCCGCGAGCACACGAACGTAGCCAGCAAGTGTCAGATCGAGATCGGGGCCAGCAAAGCGGCCGGGGCGCTGGCCGATCCACCCGCGGGCTTCGATCATCCGGCCTTTGAGCTGCTGCAGATCGCCACCCAACGCACCAACGACATCGCGATCATTGCTGCGGATCGAGACGCTGACGGCACGACGACGGTCTGCTCCTAAGAGCAGACGCGTCATGTCGCGGGCGCGTTCGACGGCTTGCACGCGTCCGGTCACGATCTGAAACGTGCCCGCGTAGGCCGCGATATCGCGGGCTGGCGTGACGTCCCGGATGCGGTAGGCCGGCACCGACCAGAGCCCGGCACCCGTCGTGCGGGCGATGCCCTCGCGCGCCACCAGATCATCGGCACACGCCCGCTGCCCGACTGCGGCATCTGCGCGCGCGTGACCTGCCGCCAGCAAGGCGGCTTGGACCCACGTTTCATCGCCGGTCGCGCCGACGTAGACTTGCGCCAGCCACTGCCCATGGCGATCCTGACGGGTGACATCAAACCGTAGGCGGACAGCTTTGCCGGCGACCAGCTGGTCCA
Organism: Hyphomicrobiaceae bacterium; assembly: GCA_043719045.1. Classification (GTDB taxonomy): domain Bacteria; phylum Pseudomonadota; class Alphaproteobacteria; order Rhizobiales; family Hyphomicrobiaceae; genus JABFRJ01. The sequence goes on from JAYSUN010000068.1 coordinate 1,887, forward strand.
GTGCGGCGCGTGCGGCCGCCTCCGCAGGCCACTGTCCCGCGGCAACACCAGCGTCGGCTGCGCGCGGTGCCAGCGCCCCCGACAGGCGCACGCGGCTGCCATCATCCAACGCCAAGGTTTCACCGTCGATCACCCGGCTCACGGTTTTTTCGGGTCCAGGTGACAGTCGGCACTCGGCTGCAGCCGCCGCGACAAGCGCAATGCTGAGTCCCATGCCGACCACGGCACTCGCCACGGGGACGCAGGCGTTGAACAGTTTCGGCCACCGCATCGCACTGTCCCCACGGCTGCCGGGACCGCTCCCGGGTCAAACCAACGCGACTTCAACCAGTGGCCCGTCGCGCCAAAATTGCTGAATGGCCGCAACTTCTTTCAATTTTGGCGCGACATGAGGGCCACGAGCAAAATCATTGGCCGAGTGTGGCGT
>JAYSUN010000671.1:0-2754 GCA_043719045.1 Hyphomicrobiaceae bacterium
CTTTTCGCGCGGCCACTCGCCTTTGATCAAATCGGCGTTCATCGAATAGGCGTTCATCCGGGCCAGCAACAGGGCCGATCCAATGACGTATTCGGCGACCGATACCGCATTGGCACCGATCGCAGGACAGACCTTGATGTTACGAGACTGGCAACTAGCCAGATCGATGTTGTCAAGACCGACCCCAAGGCGGCCAACAACGCGCAGCTGCGGCGCTTTGGCGATCAATGAGGCCGAGACCTGAGTTCGATTGCGGACGATGATGCCGATCGCTGTGGCCATCAGCCCCTCGAGTTCGGCCGGCTTGTTCCATAGGCCGATATCAACATGAACGCTGTAGCTTTGTTTGAGTGCTGCCAGCGGGCCTGGATCAAGGAACTCAGTCACAATAATGTCTGGCATGGCGGTCGGGCCCCGGATGGATCTTCAACCCGGTTACAAGCCGCATTCATGGATGAAGGCAAGCGCAGTGTGATCAGGACAGTGTCGCTGACACCGGGCACCACAAAAAAAACCGCAGCCGTTGGGGGAACGGACTGCGGTTAAACCGTGGGCGTTATCAGGGGGGATGGGACGCACCACGTTTCGGACCACCCTACTAAAAACTAAGACGATCAAAAACGCAAGGTGATTCGGCCATTGTATTTGCTTATCGGGCAGCAGGCAGGGTTGGTCAGAGTCCTCTATAAGACGATGAAAAATCACACATTTCGGAAGTTATTTTTCTGAGCTAGGTCATAGAATCCGCGCTGCGCGCCATATATTGCTCAAATCCACAACGCTGGAAACGCCTCGGCAGATTATGCTCGAAACGGGCATGTCCTCAAGCCAAATTATCACGTTTTCGTGATTGCACAGGTAGGCAACTCAAATGCCGGCCGCGGCGCACAATGCAAAGCCCGGCACGGTCAAATCCATTGCCGAAGGTGCCGGACACAACTAGCCTCGGCGTAGTCGCTCACGAGGTTTGCCAATGTCCACTGGAATCACCGCTTTTGGAGCCTACATTCCGCGCCGTCGCTTACAGCGTAAGGCCATCGCCGAAACACACGGCTGGTTCGCGCCGGGATTGGCAGCGGTCGCCAAGGGCGAACGCGCCATGGCCAACTGGGACGAAGACGCCGTCACCATGGCCGTCGAAGCCGCTCGCGACGCGCTTGGCGGCTCAGTTCCACCAGAATTAACGTCCCTTCGTGTCGCCTCGACGACGTTTCCGTTCATCGATCGCTTGCATGCGGGGCTGATTGCCGAGGCCCTCGATCTGGGTACCGACCTCCAAACGGTCGATGTTTCAGCGACCCAACGGGCCGGAACCAGCGCATTATTGGATGCCCTGATGAGCCGCGGTCGATCAATGGTCATCGCCACCGAGAACCGGCGGACCAAAGCCGCCAGTCCAATGGAAATGGCCAGTGGCGATGGCGCTGCAGCAATCATCACGGGTGGCAAGAACATCATCGCAAAACTTCTGGGTAACGCCTCAGCCAGTGCAGATTTTGTTGATCATTTCCGCTCCATGGAGAACACCTTCGACTATCAATGGGAAGAGCGCTGGGTGCGCGATGCCGGCTACCTGACGATCGTGCCGCCGGTGGTCGCCCGCTGTCTGGCTGCTGGCAAACTAACCGCGGCCGACGTCACCACCTTTATTCTCCCTTCCACGATCCGCGGCGTCAGCCAAGCCGTCGCCAAAATCTGTAAAATCGCAGATGCGGCTGTGGCCGATGGCCTAGCCGCCGTCTGCGGCGATACCGGCGTTGCCCACCCGATGGTGATGCTGGTGGCGGCACTTGAGAAGGCCAAGCCTGGTGAAAAAATTCTGGTGGTCGGCTTTGGCCAAGGCGCCGATGCACTTCTGTTTGAGGTGACGGCCGAGATCACCAAGTTGTCGGACCGTCTTGGCGTCAAAGGTCATCTTGCGCGTCGCAAAGTTGAAACGGCTTACGGCCGCTTCCTGGCCTTCAATGAGTTGATCGAACTGGAACGCGGCATGCGCGCCGAAACCGACAAACCAACACCGCTTTCCGCGCTATGGCGCAACCGCAAAACCGTGACCAGTTTCATTGGCGGCAGGTGTTCCATGTGCGGGACGCTGCAGTTCCCCAAGACCAACATTTGCGTCAATCCGAATTGCAACGCCGTGCATACCCAGGAGCCGCATCCGTTTGCGGGCAAAACCGGCAAAATCAATTCGTTTACCTCCGACCGCCTCACCTATTCGCCCGACCCGCCGGCCATGTACGGCATGATTCAGTTCGAGGAGGGCGGCCGCACCATGATGGATTTCACCGACCTGGACGAAACCGATTTGGTCGTTGGCAAGCCCATGCGCATGATGTTCCGCATCAAGGACATTGACCCCAATCGCGGCTTCCGGCGCTACTTCTGGAAAGCCTCGCCAGCGGAGTAACTTTCCAAACTTTCCTAAACTTCCTTGAATCAGGCACTCGGCATCTGCTGATACCAATCCGCACAAACACTGACTTGCGCGGATTGGTGTAGGCGCGCAGGGCTGGCCGGGTGGCCGCGCGCCAAGAAAAGAGAATACCAGCCCGCAACCCCAAAAGGAAAGAGTCATGATTTCAGCCAGCTAGTATGACTGACGGGCGATCGCGTGCAACCGTCACCAACAATCCTAACTATCCTAACTATCCTAACTATCCTAAACTTGCTCGTAATGAGTGTGCTCGACACGCAACTCACTTGCCACTCGCCGGTGGTTGTGAAACAAAAAATCCAAAACTTCCAAAACTT
>JAYSUN010000672.1:0-2748 GCA_043719045.1 Hyphomicrobiaceae bacterium
AGACCCGCGGCTGACGCGACGGCTGCGCCACCGGATGAGCCCGCGGCACTGCGGGTGGCGTTCCAGACATTGGCAGTGCGGCCAAAAATGGGGGCTTCGGTCCACGCCATATGGCCGAATTCCGGCGTGGTGGTTTTGCCAACCAGAATGGCACCAGCCGCCCGCAGCCGCGCGACCGACACACTGTCCTTGGTCGGCACATTGTGCTCATGCATGTACGAGCAGAACGTCGTGCGCACGCCTTTGGTGTTGACGAGGTCTTTGACGTGCAGTGGCACGCCCGCCAGGACACCCGCATCTTCGCCGCGTGCAATCTTGGCATCGACCGCGGCTGCATCAGCCAGGGCCACGTCGTGACTGACGGTCATAAAACAATTGAGGGCGGCATGGCTCGCATCGATGCGGGCGAGGCACGCACGCGCGACTTCCACGGCGGAGACCTGTTTGCTTCGCACTCGTGCCGCAATCTCACCTGCGGTCTGAAACGCAAATTCCGCTGCAGACATGGACGCGCACTCCAAGGTTCGGTCTGAAACAAATATCCCTCCCGCCAGTGTCAGGAAGGGAGGGACAAGCAGTCAAGCCAGTTGTAGACCAACAGTGTAACGCACCTCAGATCCTCTGGCCGGAGCCGGGGATCAGGCGCTGTAGCCGCTCTTTCATTGTTGGCGATGTACTACTGTCGCGCACGGGCGGAATATACATGCTCGGAGCCGAGCAGAGTTTGCGCTGGTCTTCATTGCGGCCGCAGGAGCGGAACTCGCCTTGCTTGTCGAAGCAGACGCGCAGCTCTTTGAGCCGGTTGCCGGGGCCGCCGCATTCGACGGCAACGCTATCGGGTTTCATGGTCGGATTGGCCGCCAGAACTTTTTTGATGAGATCGCCGGGTGACATTGTCAGGCGCGGATCGGTCACGTCTTTGAGTTCGGCGGGGATGGCAACTTTATTGTAGAGTTTGCGTGACAAGTCGAAATAGCCGTCAATACCGAGGCCTGAACAGGTGCCGTGTTTGCGGTACTCATGGAATACCAGCTTCTTGCTCGGCATGATGTCGAGCATCCGTTCAGCGACGGGCGCGGGCACAAAACCACGATCGGCAGTCGGGCAATCCTGCGGCCAGCCGCGCTCAAACTGCGGCCAGAGGCCATGCAATATGAATGCGTAGCGTTTGCCACTGCGGGGGCGGCACTGGGGGTCGGTGTTGTCCTGGGGCAAGCCGGCGCAGTAACTCGGGCTCCAGGATAACGCCAACAGATAGTAGTCGAACTGGCCGGGTTGAGTGATGGTCTTGGGCTTGCCTGCGGCATAGGGGTTTGGCCCACGCGGATAGCCGCCGATGCTTTCATTCGCACGCTGGGCCGTCGCATACGTGGCGATGGCTGCCATACCAGCGATCAGAGCTGCGGCGGCAGTCAGAGTACGTCGCAACGTCGTGTGGGGCAAAGTCGTGTGGGGCAGGGTCATTTGGATCGGGTCCATGGCAAAGGTGGCAGCCGGAGCAGATCCGGTCACGCAGTCTCTCTCTCGTGTGCTGGCGCTCTCACTTGATACCCGCGAATGCCCGACAACATCGTCAGTCCGGCGGAGGCCTGGGCCTGCAACGGGCTTTCAGTCGTTGAACATTGCCGTGGCTCCCGGCCTGCGCCGGGATGACGGAAAATGGGGGAACCAAACGTCAGCGCCTCAGGTCTAGCATAGCGGTTTGTCAGTCAGCAGCAAAATGCTTCTTCAGGTGAACAGACCGGGCCTGCGTTGGTTCATGGCTGCCGTCCGGCCTCATAGGTCTGCACGTTGGCAGCTGCAATGCGGAACACCGGGGCAGCAATGCCGTGGGCCGTGGCGCGGTCACGGAGATAGCCCATGATGTGTTCGCCCTCGGTGAGGCCACCACGCTCCATGTCGCGCAGCATTGAGGCCTTGTAGTTGCTGTCTGCCGCGCGGAAGGTTTTCAGGTAGTCCCGCATGTAGAGGTCGCTCATCGGGAAACCTTCGGCAGCTGAAATCTCGGCAACCGAACGCAATGTCTGCTCGATCAACCACGGCCCGTCTTTAGTCTGATTGACGACCCCAAGCGACGCCCTCGTCAGCGTTGTCACCGTCGCGACGGTCCCGAGGTGGACCAGCTTCTTCCACAACTCTTCGCGCATGTTGGTAACCGCTTTTGGCTTTGTCTGCGGCGTCGGCAAGAGCGCTTCCAGGGTCGTTACGCGCGAACTGAGGCGGCCGTCGAGTTCACCGAATATGATCTCGTTCCACTGATTCATATGTAGGATTTCGCCTGATGGCCCGAGCGTCGCTTGGATCTTGCAGAGGCCACCGATGATCCGGCTGCTACCAAACTCGGCCACCAGTCGGTCAATGTGGCTCATGCCATTCAGGATTGGCAACACGGCGGTCTCAGGTCCCATCGCAGGCCGGATCGAGGCCAAGGCATCATCGAGATCATAGGCCTTACAAGTCAGCAGTATGATGTCGGCATCCGCCACGACCGTCTCGGCTGTGACGGTTTTGATCGGTCGTTTCAGCGGCCCGATCGGGCTTTCGATGATCAGGCCATGCCGGTCCAGCGCAGCCTTCCGTTTCGGCCGCACGAGAAACGTGACATCGGCCCCGTTCTCAGCCAGCCAACCGCCGAAGTAACCGCCGAGCGCACCCGCGCCGAGCACTGTAATTTTCATGGTCGTTGGTCCCGTATTGCCAAGTGTCAGCCCAGTCCTGTTTATGCTATCTCCGCCAAAGCCCAAACTC
>JAYSUN010000673.1:0-2745 GCA_043719045.1 Hyphomicrobiaceae bacterium
GAACGCGCTCGGAGCGGCGCTATACAGCCTGGGCATACCCAAGGACAGCGTGATCCAATATGAGCAAGCCTTGAAAGCCGATGGCTTCGTCATCGTGGCGCACGGCCCCGTTGAGGAACTCTCACGCGCCAAGACGATCCTCGAGACTATGAAGCCGATCAGTCTCGACCTGCACCGGGACGTGAAGGATATGCCGGCGCTGCCAGCGGACCATGTCCACGCGGCGGCTTGAACGCGACGAACGATTAGCGCGGCTGCCAATGGCCGCGCCATCCACACCGGGCGGTGGGTTTCTTGAATTCCCGCATCTCAACGATACAACCAAGCCCGAAGCGGTCCGTTACCCCAACCCTGACAGGAGACTAAAATGGCCAGTTCAACTCGGACGTCATCTCCGACGACACTTGGATATCTTCGCTGCGCATCGACAGGCGCGTTTTCGACGCTGATACTTTTCGCGCTGTGCTGGGTCGCAGTCTTGATCGGAACTCCCTTCGTGTTCAGCCATGCATTCATCGGCTTGTTCACGACACTACCGATCGGCTCGGTGCAAACGCTTTTGATCGGCGGTTTGAGCGCGTTTGCCGCCGGCGGCATCGCTGGCGCAATCATTGCCCACTGCTACAACGTGGCTGGACGTATATTCGGCGATTGACCGATGGGATCTGGCAAAAGAGCGGCGGAGGCCACCTGCCCCGCCGCAACAGCGCCGGAGTTCGCCGTTCGAATCTCGCAGGCAATATGGCCCGACACGAACTCTCGCGCACAGAATGGCCGTCGGCCAATTGAAGTGGACCTGCATCATGGCCGCGACAACCAGATCATGGCCGCTCTCTTCGATCCTGCTGGCGGCGGCGGGAGCGTCTCTCGTCGTTGCGGGTTTGTATTTCATTTTCGTGCGTCCACCACTGCTGCCGGAGGATGTGCGCTACATGGCACTACCAGCAGCACAATTCGATGCCGTCAGGCCGCGTCTTGAGTTGTGGCTTGGTCATGTATTCAAGGTGATGGGTGGATACGTGCTCGCAACCGGAGTGCTCACCATCACGCTTGCTGCCACTTCGTTCCGCGCGCACCACTTTGGCGCCGCCGTCGGCGCACTGATCGGCGGAGCCGCGTCGATAGGCTGGATGGCATATGTGAATTTTGTCATCAATTCTGACTTCAAGTGGGTTCTCCTCGGCATGGCGTTGCTTTGGGCGTGGAGTTTGATCCAGTTTTGGATCGAGAAGCGCACCGGGCGTGCGTGATTACCCCGACGACTGCTTTCGAACGTATGCATCCCACCCTATTCGGAGTTCGCTGATGTCGACCAAATCACAGCGCAACTCACTCGTTGGTCTCGCCGCAGCAGATGTTCAGGCCCGGCTGAAAGCGGACGGATACAACGAACTACCGGGACCGGATCGGCGCACGCCGTTGGCGATTATCTTGGAAGTCATTCGTGAGCCGATGCTGTTGCTGCTGCTCGGTGCCGGCGCGCTTTATTTGGTCTTCGGCAATCTCGGGGAAGCACTCGTCCTCATCGCATTCGCAATGATGTCTGTCCTGATCACGGTCATCCAGGAGTATCGTACCGAGCGCGTATTGGAGGCGCTGCGCGACATGACCAGTCCGCGTGCGCTGGTCATTCGTGATGGTGAGCGGGTACGGATCGCTGGCCGCGACGTGGTAAGGGGCGATTTCGTCGTCCTCAATGAAGGCGACCGGGTTCCGGCCGACGCGGTCCTGATCCAAAGCAACGACTTGCAGACCGACGAATCATTGCTGACTGGCGAGTCCGTCCCGGTGCGCAAGTTTTCGCGCGGGAGCATCGCTTCGGCCAAAAGTGGGCGGCCAGGTGGTGATGATCTGCCGTTTGTGTTTTCCGGTTCGTTGATCGTCCGCGGGACAGGAATAGGTGAGGTGACGGCGACCGGCGTTCGCAGCGAGATCGGTAAAATCGGCCAATCGCTCAGTTCTCTGGAAACCGAGCCGCCACGGTTGCAGGCGCAGATCCGCCGACTGGTGCGGGTGTTCGTCATGATTGGCGGACCGGTAACAGCTTTGGTGGTTCTGCTGTACGGGACCTTGCGCGGAGGCTGGCTTGATGCGGTCCTTGCAGGGATCACGCTCGCCATGTCCATGCTGCCCGAAGAGCTCCCGATTGTATTGACGGTGTTTATGGCGATGGGCGCGTGGCGCTTGTCGCAAGCGCGGGTGCTGACCCGTCGCGCTTCTGCCATCGAGACCCTGGGCTCGGCGACGGTATTGTGCACCGACAAGACGGGTACGCTGACCGAGAACCGAATGACGATCGTGGAGATGCGGCTTGAGAGTGAGGAAAGCTGCAAACTTGGCGCGACGGGCGAGGTCAAACTACCCGACGGCTTCCATGAACTCGTAGAATTCGGGCTACTCGCCAGTGCGCCAGTGCCCTTCGACCCGATGGACAAAGCCTTTCATGGTTTGGGCCAAATGGCGTTGAGCGGGACCGAGCATCTGCACGATCCCGAATGGAAGCTCGCACGCACGTACGGACTTCGCCCCGACCTGCTGGTCATGTCGCAGGTTTGGCAGACGAGTAAAGGGACAACCTTTGTCGTTGCAGCCAAGGGCGCGCCTGAAGCCATCGCCGGAATCTGCCACCTCAGCGGGCCAGTTCTGGCGAGCCTGACCCTATCCGTGGACGCCATGGCCGCCGAGGGGCTGCGTGTGTTGGGAGTGGCCCGCGCCTCCCATGACGGCAAAGACATGCCGGACTCA
>JAYSUN010000674.1:0-7615 GCA_043719045.1 Hyphomicrobiaceae bacterium
CTACGCGAGCGATTTTGACGGGAGCCGAGGTTCACCACATTGCCGCCTACGTCGAGAGCCGGCAGGGGCGCGTGCTGCCGGAGCATTTTGAGGTTGACCACGCGGCATACCCTCGGTCCTCACTTTATATTAATTGCTACAAGCGGCTGTTCGATGTTTTGGCCGTCATGCTGTTGGCACCGCTAGTGCTCATCATTGTCGGCATTGCTTCCGCCTTGATTGCCCTCACTATGGGGCGCCCTATCTTCTTCAACCATTATCGCGTGGGGATTGACGGTAGGCCTTTCAAGATTTTCAAGTTGCGGACGATGCTCACGGCCAAAGAGGGAGATGAAACGACGGCGACGCGGATCGGCGACACACGCATTACGTCGCTCGGAAAGTTTCTTCGGCGCTTCCGGATCGACGAATTACCGCAGTTTTACAACATCCTGCGCGGAGATATGAGCCTCGTTGGACCTCGCCCGGAACAACCCGGGTTGGCACGAGCCTATGCGCTCAAACTGCCGACGTTCACCAACCGGACAATGCTGCGGCCTGGCATCACGGGTTGGGCACAGGTGCGTGGGTCCTATGCTGCCGACGAAAGTGAGACGGCGCATAAGCTGGCCTATGATCTCTACTACTTGAAGCACGCAAGCTGGCTGATGGATCTTTATATTCTCCTGCAGACTTTCAAGACTCTATTGACAGGCAACAGCGCGCGTTAGTCCGTCCGGAATGCTCATCGCCACATCGACCGGCAAGGCCTCGGCTTGATCGTGTAGGTCCATTCGGGATGGAATACATCGCGGTGGTGGTCGTCCGCGACGCGAGATCACAGCTGGTCTCCGGACAACGTGCGACCGCCAACTTCAGCGCGGGAGCATGACGCAGCTGGTCGTGGTCGATGCCGTCCACATAACTACAGCCGAGGCCGAACACGCGGGCTGTGATGATCTCTGTCAACTTGTAGCGCACGCGGCGGATCGCGCCGATGCGGGGTGCGGGCTAGCCAGCCTGACGGTTAATCAGCCAAATGGCATTGGATTTCATTTGAAATAAACGATTTGGAAAGCGTGAATCAAGGATCTCGCGAAACAGGACGCCTGATGTCGCCTGATGTCCTAGCCGTTGTCCGGTGTTTATGAGATATTCTCAAAGACTGAAGGAGGGACGGGGCGTCTGATGTCCGAACTACAGAATGCGCAAGAAGCCGGGTCGCTAGCAACCACACTGTCGGGGGCAACGTTTATGTTGCCTGCAATCGGCCTGACTATCTTGCTTGTTCTCTACGTCCGGCGCCAACAGCGACTGAAGCGCGAGCAAACCCTGCGCAACCGCGCCGTCGACCAGGGTCGCATGCGCAGATGACCGTCCTTGGTCGTGCGCGCGGCATCGCTATTCGACCGCAAGTAACGCGGCCGCCACTGCGCGTTTCTCAGCCAGCAAGACGTTATAGGTTCGGCAGGCGGCGCCAGTATCCATTGCCTCCAGCCCGATGCCAGCGTCCGAGAACAATTTCCGGGTTCCGGCTGAGGGAAAGATTTGGTGTCGGCCAGTGCCAAGCAACAGCACGGTCTGTGTCTCAGCTTGACCCGTCAAGTGCGCCAGGGCCTCAAGCGCAATGGCGTCGGTCATCGAGGCCGTCGACGCAAACACGCCGGCCGGCAGGCACAGAATGTGCCCGCGATGGCTCATGTCGGCAAACCGAAATCCGCCATTCCCATAAGCGTCGATCGGTGGGCGGCCAGGAAAGCGGCCCGTCACGGGCTCGGTCGAAGCTCTGGCAATACGTTCCGTCATCCCTTCATACCGCCACTGGTCAAGCCGCCAACGACGCGCTCCTGGAAGACGGCGATGAGAATGCAAACCGGCACAATCGCGATAATCAGTGCGGCCGAGATGATGGGCCAGGGGAACGAGAACTCACCTTGGTATAGAGTAATCCCAACTGGAAGTGTGCGGCTCCCTACCTTCGGCGACAACGTCAACGCCAGTAGAAACTCGTCCCAGGCGTTAACGAAGGAGAGAATGGCGGCGGTAAACACTCCGGGCGCCGTCAACGGAATGACCACGTTCCAAAGTGCCCCCAGCCGGGTACAGCCATCGATCATGGCCGCATTCTCGAGATCCTTCGGGATGTCCTGAAAAAACGAGACCAAGACCATCGTACAGACCGGCATCGAAAGGACGGCGTAAGGCAGAACCAGAGCCGGCCACTTGTTGAGCATCCCGGTGTCGCGCATCACCGAAAACAGCGGCACAACCAATGAAATCAGCGGGAACATCGCCACCGCCATGAGCACTGACAGAATGATGCCGGCCGCCGGAATGCGCAGGCGCACCAGGGCGTAGGCGGCGAGCGCTGACACCGCGACGCAAAGCAGTGTCGCCAAAGTTGCGACCGCGAACGAGTTCCACAAGAACAGCAGGATGGGTTGATCAACAAACACGCGATAGAAGTTGTCCAACGTCGGCGCGCGCGGAAAAATCGTGATCGGCACATTGATCAGTTCGCGCTCAGTCTTCAGCGAGGTGAACAAAATCCAGATGGCTGGAAAAAAGCCGTTGCCCGCAACGATCAACGCTGCCAACCAAACAGTCGCACGACGAGACACGGGCAGGGTCATGGGGGCCAAGCATTCGACAGATCAGATGGTCTCGAACTTTGGCATGATGGCGCGCACAGAACAATGGTCTGGAGCACTGTGCTTTTTTTGGCTGCGCGCGGTCTGCTGCCGTCAAAACACTCGATCGCTGTCATCGCGCGCCAGTTCCCGGCGCTCTTGCTCATCGAGGCCTTCCCGGCGCGGGCGCGGACCGCTGTTCTTCGGCATCAGCACCAACATGATCAACGCCGGCGGAAACAGCAGCGTCATCGTCATCCAATACGACCAGTCGCGCCTCTTGATGAGTGCGACGATCCACGCCAGAAGTGTCGTTGTCAGCACGATCGCGCCGTAGATCGCAACGAACTTGGCCATCGTTTAGCTCCCCGGTGAAAGCGTCGCTCAAACGGCGCGCGGCAAACTCACTGCTCCGCGATGTTGAAATGGTGCCAGAACGATTGCAAAACAAGCACCAATCGAGCCGACCACAACAATACCCCTCATTCGCCAATATCTGGCCATGTGCCACATCCGCATTTTAGAACATAAATCGAACGATGGCGCAATTTCTCCTCGCCAACCCTGAGTTTTCGTGTATAGGTCCGCCGCGAGTGATGGGCGCTATGCCGCCACTCGTTTCACCCGCGACCCTGCTGGACGACATCCCGGCTCCGGCCGCACCCGGCATCACGCACCCCTTTTGGGGGGGCACGACGCCCTATTTTTTTCCGAAAGGATACCCCGATGTCGCTGACCACAGCACGCAAAAAGCAAGTCGTGAAAGATTTTTCACAAAAGCCAAACGATACCGGTTCGCCGGAAGTGCAGATCGCTCTCCTGACCGAGCGCATCAATAGCCTGACCGACCACTTCAAGATGCACAAAAAAGACAACCACTCCCGCCGCGGCCTGCTCAAGATGGTCAGCGCCCGCCGGTCGTTGTTGGACCACGTCAAGAAAAAAGATGACGCTCGGTACAAGAAGATCATTGAGCGTTTGGATCTGCGCCGCTGATGACGATACTCGAGGCCGCTGGTTCTGGTGACTTGGACATTTCGGTGCACTCAGCACTGGGCCGTGTCGCTAAGACCAACCGAGGCAAAGCGGATGAACCCCTCACGCATTGAACGCGAACTGCGCCGGTCTGCAACCCAGCAGATCTTCGGCGCGGCACGCGTTTGCGCACCCCGCCTTCGTGGTCACGTATGGGACGTAGACCACATTCATGGATGATAGAGAGATAGACCGAATGTTTGAAACCCACCGCGTTGAACTCGAATGGGCCGGCCGCAAGCTGCGCCTCGAGACCGGTAAAGTCGCCCGCCAAGCCGATGCCGCTGTCATGGCCCAATATGGAGAGACCAGCGTGCTCGCGACTGTCGTCGCCGCCCGCAGCGTCAAGCCCGGCATCGACTTCTTCCCGTTGACTGTCAACTACCAGGAAAAAACCTACGCGGCCGGCAAAATCCCCGGTGGCTATTTCAAACGTGAAGGCCGCCCGACCGAGAAAGAAACTTTGACCTCGCGCTTGATCGATCGCCCCATCCGCCCCCTGTTCATGGATGGCTTCAAGAATGAAGTCCAGGTCGTCATCACGGTGCTCAGCCACGATCTCGAAAACGATCCCGACATCGTCGCCCTCGTTGCTGCGTCCGCAGCTTTGACACTCTCAGGTCTGCCCTTCCTCGGGCCCATCGGCGCCGCCCGCGTCGGATCGATCAACGGCCAGTTGATTCTTAATCCACTGCTCGACGAAATGGCCAAGAGTGACCTTGATCTGGTCGTTGCAGGCACCGTCGACGCCGTGATGATGGTCGAGAGCGAAGCCAAGGAACTGTCCGAAGCCACCATGCTCGAAGCCGTGACCCTCGGTCAGAAGGGCTTCCAGCCCGTCATCGAGGCTATCATCAAGCTCGCGGAACGCGCAGCCAAGGAGCCGTGGGATTTCCAACCGCCGGATTACACGGCCGATAAAGCCAAGATGAAGCCGCTCATCGAAGCCGATCTGCGCGCCGCCTATGCTACGAAAGAAAAACAGGCCCGCTACATCAAGATCGACGCCACCAAGAAGAAGGCCATGGATGCCCTCGTGCCGACAGACTCAGACCCGGCGCTCAAAGTCAAAATGGGCACCGTTTTCAAGTTGATCGAGCAGGACGTGGTCCGCGGTGACATCATCCGCACCTCGCTCCGCATTGACGGCCGCGATCTGAAGACCGTTCGCCCCATCGTGTCTGAAGTGCATGTTCTACCACGCGCACACGGCTCGGCCCTGTTCACCCGTGGTGAGACGCAGGCCCTCGTGGTGGCAACCCTTGGCACCGGCGATGACGAGCAGTACATCGATCAGCTCGAAGGCACCCGCAAAGAGCGCTTTCTGCTGCACTACAACTTCCCTCCCTACTCCGTCGGTGAAACTGGCCGCATGGGTTCACCCGGTCGCCGCGAAATCGGCCACGGCAAGCTGGCTTGGCGTTCGGTCCACCCCTTGTTACCGACGGCTGAGGAGTTCCCCTATGTCGTTCGCGTCGTCTCGGAAATCACCGAGTCGAACGGCTCATCGTCCATGGCCACCGTTTGCGGCACCTCGCTCGCACTGATGGACGCTGGCGTACCGCTGAAACGTCCAGTCGCTGGCATCGCCATGGGTCTGATCAAAGAGGGCAACAACTTTGCTGTTCTCTCGGATATTCTCGGTGATGAAGATCACTTGGGCGACATGGACTTCAAAGTGGCCGGCACTGAAAAGGGTGTCACATCCTTGCAGATGGACATCAAGATCACCGGCATCACCGAGGCGATCATGAAGATCGCCTTGGATCAGGCGCATCACGGCCGCAAGCATATCCTCGGCGAAATGGCCAAGGCGATGACCGGCGCGCGCACCGAACTCGGCGAGCATGCCCCGCGCATCGAGACGATCAAGATCCCGGTCGACAAGATCCGTGAAGTGATCGGCTCCGGCGGCTCGGTGATCCGTGAAATCGTGGCTGAAAGCGGCGCCAAGATCGACATCGAAGACGATGGCACGATCAAGATTGCTTCGGCCAACAAGGACGCCATCGACAAGGCCATGGCGCGCATCAAGGGCATCACCCAGGAGCCGGAAGTCGGCACCATCTATAAAGGCAAGGTCGTCAAGTTGATGGAGTTCGGCGCGTTCGTGAACTTCTTCGGCTCCAAGGATGGCTTGGTCCACGTCTCGCAGATTTCGTCAGCGGGCCGCATCAACCACCCGAACGAAGTCCTCAAGGAAGGTCAGGAAGTCTGGGTCAAGTTGCTCGGCTTTGACGATCGCGGCAAGACCCGCCTGTCCATGAAGATCATCGACCAGACGACCGGTGTTGAACTGCCGCGTGCCGAGGGCGAGCCGGATCCGATGGAACAACAGGAAAGCCGTGGCCCCCGTCCGCCACGCAGTGGTGGTGGTGGCGAGCGCCGCGGCCCCCGCCCGCCACGCCGGGATTAATCCGCTCAGACACCTGACAAAATGAAAATCGCCCCGTTTCAGCTGAAACGGGGCGATTTTCATTTGTCGACGGTGTGTTTGGACGTGCGTTGGTGTAGCGGTTGCGGCGGCCAGTTCGTTGTCGCGGCTCTCGACGATGCGATATCCGGCGCAGTCGAGCGCTCGCGTTTAGTAGAGTCGAGGAGAGGCGCGGTGGCTTGGGTTTCCGACTGGGAACCATCACTCCGGTTCCTCTCCTCGACTCTACTTCGTCAGCGCCTGCGCCGGTTTTCGCTGATCGGCACTCTTTGAACGCGGTCGCCTTGGACTTTGCACTGCTGGGACGATGCTCGGTGCAGATCTTCGCCTGTTGAATGATTGAGTCGGGACGAGCATGCAGGCGCTCGTATCGTACCTGAGCCACAATCAGTGCTACGCTTAGTGCCTGACAACGGATTGCCTCGGCCCGGGAGGGTGACAATGGATTTTCGTGCCACGTTTGATCGCTTTGGCGCGACCATCGATATCGGCACTGTGATTGCACTGATTGTGGTTGCTGGCTACATCTTGGCAGTTGGCCTGTCGGCGTTGTCGAAACGGCCGCAACGCCAAGGCTCGCATGAACCCCTGTCCCGCTTGTTGGGTTGGACGTTGTCGCGGCGGCGGCTGCTTTTTGCAACAAAGGCTGCAGGACTATCAGCACTGATTTGGTTCAGCGGTCTGGCGCTCGCGCCCAACAGGGCGGCATTTCTAGCGGCGCCAGAGTGGCAAATTCAACCCATCTACCTAGCCGTTCATTTGATTACCTTGCGCTTGTTCACGAACATCTTCGCGCTCAACTACCTGGAAGGGACGTCGCATCTTCAAGTCCCGGAAAGCCGGACCCATGAAGCTGTGCGACGTGTTCTGGGTCTCCGCGGCATCGTCGCGGCGGTCGCCTTGGCGGCTCCGTTTTGCGCGGCCGACCTGCGCTATTTCCAGAGTGATCGCTACGTCAAGCTTTCGGGCCTCGTCATACCGCTAGCCGTGGATTGGTTGATGTACGCCATATGGTGCGTTGAATGGCTAATCAACGGCTTGATCTGGGTTACGTTGATCAGTTTCTTGTTTATGAACGTGCGGGCCTTGCGTGCCGCAGTCTTCAAAGCTCCGATCCATATCGTGTTACTGGAGAAGCAATACCGGCCGTTCCTGCGGATGAGTGTTCAAGGGGCAACGGTCGTGCTGTTGTTTGGCCTCGTGACCGCCGGCTACATCGTTTACGCAGGCGGAGAGTGGACCGACTATCTTGGGCTGATCATTACCGCAGGTTTGCTGGCGATTTGTTTCGTGCCACCGTGGCTGGTCTTGAAGCGCCGGGTCGACGGTATCGTCCTGCAGGAGATGGGCGAACTGCGCGGGTCCCTACCCCGCAACCATCTGAACGGTATGTCCAGCCACGCAGATGGCGAGCAGAGTCCGACGCTTGTCGAAATGGACCTCCGTCAACGGGAGCTGCTCGCACTTCTGCGCATGTTGCATCTGGATCGTTTGCACCAGGATATTGGTCGGCGAGAAGCAACGGCATTAGCTGTGC
>JAYSUN010000675.1:0-24309 GCA_043719045.1 Hyphomicrobiaceae bacterium
TGCTGCTGCTGCAGCTCGCGTCAAGGCGGCCATCAAACCCGCCCAACCTGTGAAGACCAATTAACCTCAGCGTTTTCGACGCAACTAAAGGCCGCGCACGGTTTCGCCTTGCGCGGCCTGTGCATGAGCGAAGACCAGCGCGCAGCTGTTCAGCGGACTCGGTAATTTACGTTGAATTGTTGTAGAGATCGCAGCACCGCATCGCTGTGCTAAGGCACGACGACGAATTCACCGGCCCCCAAACCCGATCCCTCCGCGGACTCGGGCGTGCAGGTTGACAATGCCGCGTCGGCGGCAAGATTGGACGCGAAAATGCAAGGACTTGGTCTGGCCGAGAGCGACGATAACAGCCTGAAAGCGCTCAACTTCATCCTTGAGGCTTGGGAAGAGGGCACCGAAAGCGGTATCCCTCCCGAAATGATGGCTTATGCGGCACTCTATACAGCGCTCACCGATCTCGTTGCCAACTTCGGTGAGGATCACGTCATCCGCATGGTCGAAGGTCTCAAACCCCGCATCGAACGCGGCGAGTTCACGGTTTACCGGGCAACTCAGTGACGCGGTGACAGGAGGGTCGCGACGACTGCGGCAGCCGCGGCATCACGCAAGCGTCGGACCCGTCTCCCCCGCGCCTCGTCATCCTCACCCCACTGGGCACTTTGCCAGTCTTCGTCCACATGCGCGGCAGCCCAAGCCGTCTCAAGTGGTAGATGCCGACGCTGCACCGCGAGCGCCAGCAAGGCGGATCCGGTGATGGTTGTCAGTACGTGCACCGCGGCGAGTGGCAAGGCCGGCAGATCTGCCACCGCATCGGCAATCGCTGCCAACGCGTCCGCCGACTGTGCGACATGCACCATGCCAACCGTCGTCACAAGTGTCGCACCCAGCTCACGTTTAGCCCAAGCCAGAACCGGGTTCCAGAGCTTGGCTTGGGCTGCGGCCAGACCAGCCGGCACCTCCGCCCGATAACACAGCAAATCCGAGCCGGCATATTTGACAATTTCGGCACGAACTTCGGGCTCTTTGCCCGCCACCGCATCCACCGCGGTACACACCAAGGTCGTCAAGGGCATGGTGGCCGGCGCAATCACCGACACTTGTTCTGCCCACTCGGTGGCAATCGCGTGTGCCAACGGCTCCAGCGCGATCAAGAGTTCGGCCTTACGCGGTGTCTTGACGGCGCGACCATCGAGCAGAATGCGATACGCCCCTGGCTCTCCGGTCACGGTGACCAATTTGTAAAACCGTTTCGGCAATGGTTGCCCCATGCGATCGGTTATCGTCGGCGCCTTGGCGTGGGCGGTCGGCGGAGTCGGTGGCGGTTCTGGTGGTGATGTCATGGCGTCGCTCCTGCCGCGCATCTACGCGGCCCAGCCGCATTCTTGCAACGGGATCAGAGACCCTTTCAGCCGGGTTTTCGCAGTTTTGCACCAAACGAAGTCTTGCACCAAACGAAGTCTTGCACCAAACGCAGTCTGGGCCAGAGACGCAAGCGCCTCCAGCCCGAACCACCGTCGCATCAAAGGCAGTTAGGCGAGAATTAATCCGTCACTGGCCCATGCCGACGCTTCCGTCCCGCCGTAGTAGACATCCGCAAGCACCGCGACGTCGACAAACTTGCCTGCCACGTTGACCTGCAGCAGCGTGCCGTTGTCGACGTTTGTCAGCTTCACCATGTCATCGAGGTTGTCGTAGGCGACGTCACGAAGCATGTACCGAATATCGAGCGTATCGTTACTTTCAAAGTTGCGAATGGTATCGACACCGCGGCTAGTGCCGGTCGCATCGACCACATCCTGGGTCTTCCACATGAAGGTGTCGTGATCGAAGCCGCCGGTGATGTCATCCGCACCCCCCATGCCACGCATCAGGTTGTCACCCTCGCCGCCGGCGATCACGTCAGCAGCTTGTGAACCTTTGATCTCATCGTCGAATGCCGTACCGATGATCTTTTCGAAACCTTGCACACTATCGGTTCCCTGACCCAGACTTGTGCCCTTGCTCATATCAACGGCGACACCAGTCTTGGCTTCACTGAAGTCGATGGTGTCGAAACCTTTGCCACCCTGGTAGCTATCGTTACCGACGCCCGCGATCACCAGATCGTCGCCCTCGCCCGCCAGGACCTCGTCGTCGCCTTCCCCGTCGTGGACTACATCGTCGCCGGTCCCGGCGTTGATGGTGTCATTCCCGGCGCTACCAAGTACGGTGTCATTGCCAGATCCAGCATAGATGATATCGTTGCCATCGCTGCCATCGATGACATCGTTCTCACTTTGGCCAACGATGAGATCTTGCAACGTCGTTCCAGTTATTTTGTCGGCCGCCTTCGTGCCCAGAAACTCTGCCATGCTGTACCTCTTGCCGCTTCATTTATCTCTGGCTTTGCGACACAACCAGTCGCTCCAATCACTCGCCTGGGACAAGTCGCATCTCAGCCCCGCCCGCCGCATGATTATGCTTGGCGACACCAGTCACCGGACACCCTCAAACCGCAGAATTATATCAATAGCGGTTTCATTTAAAATAAATATTCATTTGCCCAGATAAATTCAAATAAAAAATGCTTTTAATTTTATATTTCCGTGCGTTCGAAATTGAAACGCAAGAAGACCCGGTACGCCCCTGCACGGGCGCACCTGGTTTTCAGTCGTGGTCGACGCACCAGAGCCGCTGGTGCGTCGTCGGCGCTGTACTCAGGTCAGCAACATGCCGTGGGCCAGCATGTCGTGTGCCGATAGCCCATGGACACCATCAAGCGTAACCACGTCGACGAAGGCGCCGCCGCCGACTTTGGCTTGGATGTGAAGACCGTCTTTGCCGTCAACGACATTGATCAAGGCGTCGTGCTTGCCGGATATACCGTTGAAGAGATGACTCAAGTCGACCTTGTCACCGACTTGGAAATCGGTGATGTGGTCAGCGCCGCCCTTCAGGTCGTTCGCATACCAGGCGAACGTGTCCTTGCCAGCGCCGCCCGTGAGCACGTCCGCACCAGCGCCGCCACGCAACACATCGTTGCCGTCGCCGCCATTGAGGACGTTGCTGTTTTTATCGCCGGAGATGACGTCGTCAAACTTGGTTCCAACCACCGCTTCGATGCCGTCGATTCGGTCCTTGCCTGCACCTTCGGAACGATGTGCATGAAGATCAACCTTGATGCCATTGTCGATGCCGGAAAAGTCGATTGTGTCAAAACCTGAACCACCGATGATGTGGTCATTGCCTGCATCTGCCATCATGCGGTCGTTGCCAGCGTTGCCCATGATCAGGTCATCGCCCGCGCCACCCGACATAACGTCGTTGCCAGAGCCACCCGACATCTTGTCGTTGCCCGTGCCGCCGGTCATGGTGTCGTTGCCGGCCACGCCGTACATGACATCGTTACCATCGCCGCCGTCCATTGTGTCGTTGTCTTGCCAACGTGCTTCGCGGCCATGGACCGTTGCCACACTCAGGGCGTTGGTGACCCCGATATCAAGCGTAAAGACGCTGTCATCAAAATCTTTGTCGCCGCCATTCCAGAGATCTTCGAAGCCGATTTTAATTTTGCCTTCGAGAATGCTGGACTCGCCACGAACGTGCTCAAAGCCGTCGCCGTTCAACTTGCCGGACTTGTTCGTGGAGTGAAACACATCAAGTCCGTACTGTGACTTGATGTCGATTTCTTTACCATTGGCGCCAACGTGCACGAGTTTGGTGTGACCGCCGTTGACGTTACCGTCTTTGCCAGTGTCGATGTTGACCATCTTCCATTTGCCATGGGCGTCATCGAGCAACTTGTCCATGCCTTTTTGATCGTAGCTGTTCGGTACGACGAAGAAACCGACGCGCTCACCGGACTTCAGGTCAAAGTCGGTCGATGATACGCCAGCCTTCAACTTGCCACCCGAGCCTTCGAGTGAAGCGTTGGAGAACAGGATCTTGACGTCGTACATTTGACCGTCGGCGCCAATCTTGTACATGCCCAGGGTGTTCTTGTAGCCGGCGCTTTCACCGTCAAAGGTGACTTTCGCCTTCACGTCTTCTTTGATCGCGAAGTTCGACATGTCGGTTTTAGCCGATTTGCCTTGAGAACCGATCATGACGTCATCGCCGTTGCCGCCCGACATCAAGTCGTTGCCGCCGCCCCCGCGCATGGTGTCGCGACCGTCGCCGCCGGTCAGACTGTCCTTACCGCCATTGCCATTGATATTGTCGTCTGACGCACCGCCCTTGAGGGCATCCTGCGCTCCTGTACCAAATAGATTTGCCATACTCGCCTCTTGATGCTGGTTGCTTGTTACCTGTGCAACCATTCCCACCCGGCGCGGAGATGCACCGATCCCCGTGGTATGTAGCATTGAAACATAAAAGCAGGTTTTCAGAAAGTGGCCGCAGTTAATTCAAGTTTCAATAAAAAAATATTCAAATGTCGACTAATCTGGTTTCTGAGAAGTTACCGTTCCTGCCGGCCTGAGTGCCGACCAAGTACCAAGTCCCCAGGCGACATTGGTCAGCCCGCGAACCGCCCGTGTGCGTGAGCCGAATAGGCCGCTGATCGCCTCCAGGGTCCCCAAACCGAGGCGCCCCGTCGCTTTGACCAGTCGTCGGACGATCCCGCCACGTCGCATGGCGATCGCGCCCAAGGTGTGGCCGGTCCGGAATCGGCGGCACAAAATCCAGCGCAACGTCATCCTGTCGAGGGGCACATCCTCATAGGCGACCGCCGCGTTCGCCGCGACCATCGTCGAGCCATGGCTAAGCAGATGATGGAAGAAATCCACATCTTCCCCACCGGTCAAGTTAAAATCGTGATGAAACCGCGCTTGCGTCCGGATAATTTCGCTCCGGCGGACGAGAATGTTGCCACTGGCTCCGTGCGTCAGGGGCTGGCCATCCGTGAACGGCCCAACCTCGTGATATTGCCCCTTTTGCATCCAGAACGGAGCTTGTCGCGGGTACACAGGTCGCACCACACCCTGCACCACATCTGCGCGCGTCTGCGCTTGCATCGCCAACAGCGCATCCAGCCAGAGGGGCTCAACCCACTCGTCATCGTCCACGAACGCGATGAAATCTGTGTCATCGGGCGCAGCGAGGAGGCACGCGTTGCGCACGGCCGCAAGCCCACGTTGAGGCTCAATGTGATAGCGACACGCGTAGGCAACCCGCCGGTCAGTCTCGACCAAACGGCTGTCCCGGTCATTGTCGATGATAACAACGGTCATGCGTGGTGCAGCCACCGCTTCAAACTGCAGCAAATTCAAACTGTCCAACAGTTTCCGCAGACCCGCCGGCCGCCGGAACGTGGCAATGCAAATCGCGACATGTGGCGGTGTCATCACGAGCCCACCCTAAGCCTGCGGCGGTCGCGCAGGACCTACCGGGAAAACGAGACGCAACATCCGCATCAGGTGCGGTCTGGAGCCGACCACATTGAGACTGACGGCCGCTGTTACATACGCGAGGCCCCCAGACAGCACCACGACAGCCAAGCCAATGACGTCCGTGCGGTCGATCCATTGACGCATGGCCAACGCAACCACGGCCATGGCTGCAACCGCCCCAGAAATTTGCATAACCTGCCAACCGATTGGCGGCAGTGCGTAAGTCTTGCGTGCCATCCAGATCCCGATGATCACGCCTGACACCTCCGACATCAGGAATGCCAATGCAGCGCCCCAAATGCCGAACCAAGTGATCATCGGCAGCATCAGGGCAAGGTTGACGAGAAAGATCGAACTTGTGTGCCAGATGTACTTCTGGGGTTGGTTTGCAAGTGCAAAACTGAGCTGCACATATTGCTGTGACAACATATGGGCCGTGAATGCGAATGCGAGCCATGGAATCAGTTGGGTGGCGCCGGCACGATACTCCGGTCCCAGAATAGTCCCGGCAACCTGTGGCGCCGCGATCGACAGACCAACGGCTGCCGGCAGCATCACCGCGAGCAGCAACTCCGCGCCGTCTGCGAGATGTCGGGTGGTTGCCACCCGATCGTTCCTGTCCAGTGTTGCCACAGCCAACGGCGCAATCGCCAAGCTTACACTGACCGTCGGCAGAATGGCGCATTGACGGACAAACTCGGCCGTTGCGCCGTAGACGCCAGCGGCTTCGGTCCCGACCAGATAAAACAATGCAAACCGATCCAGCGCCAGTGTCAACGCAACGAACAGTCCGGACACGGTAATCGGCAACCCATAGCGCGCGAGCGTGACCAGTGTTTCCCAGCGTGCGCCCTGACTCGGTCGCTGCCAGATCTTTGGGGCAAGCAGCAACGCTGCCAAGACGTAACCCGACACCATGGCGAGGCCGAGCGCCAACCCGTCACCACCAGCCAACACTGCAGTCAGACAGAGCGTCAATGACAGTCCGCTCCGGATCAGTGATCCCGCAACATAGACGCTGACACGTTGCTGCGCGCGTAAGATCTCTTGACCAAGCTCAAACAACGCGATCGCCGCGGCGAACAGAATTGCCACCATGGCCTTTCCAAAAGGCACTTTGAACACGAACAGCAACAGCAACAGCGCGACCGGATAGAGCATCATGGTGATGCCGTAGCCTGCCAGAGCCGAAAGCCGGATGTCCGCACTGGGGCCGGACTGAAACCGCAGGATCGCATGTCGCAACCAGGTAAATGATATGGTCGCGAGAACGCCGCCGAGGCTCGTGACGATGACGAAAATTCCATAGGCCGCCGGCGTGACAAGTCGCGTCAATGTCACAACACCGACGAAGCCGATCACAGCGGCAGCAACGTTGGCTGACATATACAGCGCGGAATGGCGCAGAAGCATCCTTGCCGACCCTTTATTGCGCGCGACACGCGTCTTGAACGACATGCCACATCGGCTTCGGCTTGTAGTCGACATCGAACGGCAATGACCGATTCGGCAATCCGTCGCGGCGCTTGAACCACGTCGGCATCCAAGTATAGCGATCCGTTAGGCCCCACGTGCAGATCAATTTCGGTCGGCACACAGCCAGTACAGCGCCGAGAAAGTCGCGCGTGCGTTTTGCAACCATGGCGTCGCGTTCGGCGATATCGCCTGGCAGGTTGAAGTCGTTGACGTCGAGCTCTGTGATCAGGATATCGAGCCCGGCGCGTGACATCTCGCTGCAAAACGCGGAGACACCATCAGTGTCGACATCAACCGACCCATCCAGGTGGGCTTGCAGACCAATAGCCGTCAGCGGCACATCGCGCGATTTCAGATCCAGGATCAGTCGTCGAAACCCGGCACGCTTCATGCGGTCGGTGGGTGCAGCACCCTCAGTTCCGTACTCATTCAGAACCCGGCGCTGGGTCGGCGCCACGTCGGCTGCGATCCGAAAGGCCAAATCGATGTAACTCTCGCCGAGTCGCGACGGCCATAAACCCGGCCGCAGATCCATCGAATTGCGGGGCTTTTCAGCAATCGGCTCGTTGACGACGTCCCAATCGTTGATTGATTGCTTGTAGTGCATCACCACGCGTTCGATGTGGCGACGCAATTCACGCTCAGCCTGCGCGGCCGTGGCAATGTCCTTGACCCATGGTGGATTACCCTCGCACCAGACCAGGGTGTGGCCGCGCACTTGCAAGGCATTTTGCCGCGCAAATGCGACCAATGGATCGCCGTGCGTGAAGTCAAACACGTCGCGTTTGATGCGGATCTCCGGCCATTTCATGGCACCTTCGGCAACCAGCACATCACAGTGGCGGCTTAACGCCGTCCGATAAGCTGCATCCACGGGCAGGTGATGGTGGTTCGCGGCGGCCCCAAATGGCACACGTGTTGCAGCATTGGCCGGCCGCAGTTCAGTCAGGACTTGGCCGACTGCCACCGCAGGGCCAGCCAAAAGCACGTCACGGCGTGTTACTTCAATACCGGTCAATGTTGGCTCCGTATCGTCATGGCACAGTGTCTCAAGCAGCTACAATCCAGACCTCTGGACCGCAGCAGCCGATGCGTCGCGCGTCGCCCGCAGTCACGCGGCCATCGGTATCGCTGCGAAAACCATGCCACTGCAACGTTTGTGGATGCGGCATGTGTCTTGCTCCATGCCGGATACAATGCAGCTGATCCGGCGCCACTCATCGGTCGTCCCACGCGTGCCTGCCCGGCATTCGCGGCCAACCCACGTGCCCATCATAGCCGGTCAACGCAGCGAATTGCCGACGTATGAATTGGTCATTCTGCTAGCCGCTGCGCTGATCTACTGGACCGACATTCTACGCCAGATGTTCCCGGGCATCGAAAGTGCGTCAATCGCGTTTCGGGCCATTCACTTCACATTCTATGGGCTGTTCATCGCCTTTCTCGCGCGCAACGTTCCATCACTGCTGACTGCGCTAGCCCGCACACCGCTCTTGATTGCGTTCTTACTGATGCCCCTGGTCTCAAGCCTGTGGTCTGTGAACCCACCCGAGACCATAACGCGATCGGTGGCGCTCATCGGCAGCTCCTTGTTTGGGCTCTATGTAGCGACGCAGGTCCAAGCACTCGTCGCGTTACGGCTGCTCGGTTGGACGGCTGCGTTTTCAGCTGCACTCAGTTTCGTCTTGATTCTGTTTTTTCCGTCGATTGGACTGATGAGCGAGGGGGAGTATGTCAACGTTTGGAGCGGCGCCTACATCCATAAGAACGGCATGGGTCAAATGGCAGCCCTCGGCTGCATCATTTCATTGGTCGTGATCTTGCATGACGGCGCACGGCGAAACCCGATTCTTGTCGTCGGTTTTTTACTCAACGCCATCCTCCTCGCTGGCTCACGCTCGCTCACGTCCCAGATCGTGTTTGCAGCCAGTGTGGTTCTGATTTTTTCAATCGGCCGCTTCGTGCGCTTTTTTTTCAACAATATGGTCCTGGTGGCCGTCGTCACCGCGCCGATCGCTTTACTTGTCGGGTTTAACGTGAGCATCGACGACATATTCAACTTACTTGCCTCTTTCGGCAAAGACGCGTCGATGTCATCGCGCGTGCCGCTGTGGCAGATCCTGGCTGGCTTCATCGAAAACCAGTTTTGGCTCGGCTATGGCTACGAAGCGTTTTTTACCGACGAGAACTATGCAATCCGCGTGATCGAAGGAAAGCTTTTCTTCAGGCCATATTATTCACACAACGGTTATATCGAAGTCTGGATTGCGTTAGGCGCAATTGGCATTTCCATGGTTGCCGCGCTGTTCGTACGCTTCACTTGGCTTGCCGCAACGCTACTATACTCGGACGATCGCAACCCACTATTTCTCTTGTGCTTTGTTTACGCAGCGCTGTTCTTGATACAAAATACAGCTGAAGTGACCATACTTCAGCGTAACAGCATGAGTTGGTCGCTGTTTGTTATGCTCTATGTCTACCTGGCTCTGGCCGGGGCATGTCAGCGCCGACCCGAGCCAGCGCAGCGCCTCGATCAGGCGCCACGATTGCCAATATCCTGAGCGCTGAAAGTCAATAGACGTCGCCAGAATACGTGATCAGGCCAAACGAAATTGGATGTGTCATAGCGGACCGGAAAGAGTCAAAACTTCCGCGCGCCGGTTTTACCCCTATTTTCTTTCCAATAGTTCGGGTCCATAGTTGACGTAAACATCGCCTCAGGCGATCCGCTCCGCTTGGAGACTTGTGCATGCATGGACTGAACACGGCCCCCTTCCGCGCCGATATGGTCGGGTCCCTATTGCGCACGAAGTCGCTTCAGGACGCGCGCGCGAAATTCGCAAACCACAACTTGTCACAACTGGAACTGACGGCGATTGAGGATCGCGAGATTGCGACCCTGGTCAGGAAGCAGGAGGCGATCGGTCTGACCGCCATTACGGACGGCGAGTTCCGGCGGGCTTGGTGGCACTTTGACTATCTTGAGCATCTTACGGGTTGTGAGGGCTATGAACCGTCGCAAGGCCTGCAGTTCCATGGCATGCAGACCAAGGCCAAGGCGGTCCGTGTCGTCGGCAAAATCAATTTTTCGGACACGCATCCGCATGTCGAGCATTTCGCCAAACTTAGCCGTATGGTCAGCCCTGGCCAGATCGCCAAAGTCACCATTCCAAGCCCAAGCATGCTGCATTTCCGTGGTGGCCGCCAATCCGTGCCTCAGTCGGTGTATCCAGACATGGCGGAATACTTTCACGATCTCGGCTTGGCCTACAACAAGGCCATTCGTACATTTCACGCCGCGGGTTGCCGGTATCTCCAGCTGGACGATGTGGCGCTCGCCTACTTTTGCGATCCGGCGCAACGCAGAATGCTCTCAGACCGAGGCGATGATCCCGCGACATTGATCAATCAATATCGTGATACGCTGGCTGTCGCTCTGCAGAACCGTCCATCAGACATGACGATCACCACGCATCTGTGCCGTGGTAACTTTCGCTCGACCTTTGTTGCATCCGGTGGTTACGAGCCCGTCGCGGATATGGTCTTCAACAAGATCGACGTCGACGGTTACTTTATGGAGTGGGATGATGAGCGCTCGGGTGGTTTCGAGCCACTGAAATATCTGCCAAAAGGCAAACGCGTCGTTCTTGGCCTCGTCACTTCTAAAGTCGGCACCATGGAAAAACCGGACGACATCAAGCGCCGCATTGATCAGGCCGCGAAATACGCGCCTCTTGAACAGCTCTGTCTGTCGCCACAATGCGGCTTCGCCTCGACCGAGGAGGGTAACAACATCGCCGAAGACGATCAATGGCGCAAACTGGAGATGATCGTCGCGCTTGCCCGCGATGTTTGGAAGTGACTACGTATTGCACGTTCAAGAGATCTGGCGCCGGGTTGTGTCCCGCTGCGACAGAGATCGGGCGGCGGCTTATTCCGGGGGGAAGGCTGCCGCTCGGTTCGAACGGCTTTGATCCGAGCGGTGATCCCAAACTCGAGGCGGCTTATCCTAATCGACCGGTAGCTAACCCGATGACGCGACGCGCAGCTGTAACATTCGCCGGTGTGATGGAAACAGGCAGGGCAATGATGTCGCCCTGGCGTGTCGTCAACTCAGCATTTTCTGTCAGATAACCATCATCGTCCGATCGCCGTGCGAGCCGGAGATCGGCAACGTCTTCGAAGGCGACGGACTGGGTCGTCACCGCGAACATGCCTTCGCGCACAAGCGCAATTTGACGGCGACCACGATCGATTGTTAGTCCCGTCACGGCACCGGGGCTGATAACACTCAACGCGTAAGCTGCGGCGCACACGAACACGAGTGCAACAAGCACGGCACTGATGACAAACCGCGCATGTTCAATCAGGCCAGGGAATAACAGGAGCCCGAGCACCATGGGCGCGCAAAGGCCAATAACAACAGGTGAAATCCAGCGCAACGCGCCGAGAGAAGAGACTTGCGTTTCGCCAAGAACCAACATGGGAGCTGGTGAATTTTGTGCCTGCGCCATGCAATAACCTCGCGTTGGAATTACGATTCCGAGTGCTGAAAGTCTAACCCAAAAAGGGTTAATGGCTCGGAAGTAAAACCGTGTGCCGAGTGATAAACTTCGAGTGGTCCGCCGGAGAGTTGGCACCGTTTACCAATTGTTAGACTTGTTGCAACGGAGACTTTCATGGCACGCCCACTGTTATTGTGGCCTCTGGTTCTGGCTTCAAGCCTCGCGCTCATCGGCCCAGCCTCAGCACGATCGTGCTCTGAATTGCGGTCCTTGTGCTGGACCATGCGGTCAGACAAGAGCGATTGTACGGGGCCCTACCAACGCTGTCTGAAGACAGGCGTTTTCATCACCCCATGGGGCCGCGTGTTCAAAGCCACGAAATAAGCGTTGGCGTTAGACGGATCGGGCCGTTTGCATCAGGCATTTTGTGGTAGACGTTCACGTTCGCCATCAAAACCGCTGCGCACAAGTAAAATGACCTCGATACCTGCTGAAAAACTTGACCGCCTCGTTCGTCGATTGGACGTTATCCAGTCGGAACTCAACCGTGGCGTCGACCAGGCACAATATGTCCAGTTCACCAAGGAGTTCGCCGAACTGAGCCCGGTCGTCGCGACCATCAACGAGCTCCGCCGCGCCACCGCAGAGTTGTCGTCGACCCAGGACTTAGCCGACGGCAGTGACCCTGAACTCGCAGCTCTCGCCCGCGAGGAAATTGCGAATCTTGAAGCCGTGGCCGCGGCCGCTGAGAATAACCTGCGGATACATCTTTTACCCAAGGATGCCGCCGATGAAAAGAGCGCGATCCTCGAGGTCCGGGCCGGCACGGGTGGCGACGAGGCAGCGCTATTTGCAGCCGACCTGTTCCGCATGTACACCCGCTATGCCGACACGCGTGGCTGGAAAGTCGAGTTGATTTCGGCAAGCGAAAATGCGCTTGGCGGCTATCGGGAAGTCATCGCCAGCGTCACCGGCAAAGGCGTGTTCGCAAAGCTGAAGTTCGAGTCCGGCGTGCACCGCGTCCAGCGCGTCCCCGCCACGGAGACCAGCGGCCGCATTCACACCTCGGCTGCAACTGTCGCCGTGCTGCCCGAGGCTGAAGAAGTTGATCTGGTCATTCGACCGGAAGACATTCGCATTGACACGATGCGCTCCAGCGGCCCGGGCGGACAGAACGTCAACAAGACCGAGTCCGCCGTTCGTGTTACCCATCTGCCAACCGGCATGATGGTGGTCGCGATGGAAAAATCGCAACACCAAAACAAGCGCGTGGCCATGGCCATCCTCCGCTCGCGCCTTTACGATCTTGAGCGGCAGAGGATCGACGACGAACGCGCCGCCTCGCGCAAAGGTCAGGTCGGCTCTGGGGACCGCTCACAGCGGATCAGGACTTACAATTTCTCGCAAGGCCGCGTCACCGACCACCGCATCAACCTCACCCTGCACAGACTTGAAGCCGTGCTGGCCGGCGACCTCGATGAGCTCATCGAGGCACTCACGCAGGATCGTCAAGCGACACTGCTCGCCGAATTGAATCAAGGTCGCGGCAGCTGATCCGACGGGGCACTTGCCATCACCGCAGTCTGTTACACTTTTGCGCCCGACGGCCGGTACCCACCTCCGCGGTGGAAACATTGCCCTTGCTGTCGATGGCCAGGTTGTGCACCCACTTGAACGCGCCAGCCATCCGCCCTGGACGACCGAACGCGCCGAGCTTCGCCCCGGTTTGCCGATCGAGCGCGTAGATCTGCATGTTCGCTCCGTCGGCGACAAAGATGTAGCGTTGCGCTTTGACTTCCGACAGGACGAGATCCCATACCGCACCGTTTTGCAGTGTTTGTGGCTCAACCTGAAATTCCTTCACGAACGTGCCGTCGGTCTTAAAAATCTGAATGCAATCGTTGGTTCGGTCGCACATGTAGACCAGACCGTCGTTGGATAGCCGCACGCAATGCACCGGATTGCTGAACGACTTTGACAGGTCCGTAATTGCAACGGGCTTATAAAGTGGTAACTTTTCGTCGATCGGTGTCTTCGTGCCGTAGGCACTTCAAGTTACCGCTGCAGCGTCAATGCCGTCCAACCGGTATTGTCAGACCGGTCCGCGATATGAAAACCCTGGGCGCGGTAAGTCGCGGTCACTTCGGCGGCCTGGGTCAACAACAGCCCTGACAAGATCACAACCCCACCAATCGGCACGGCGCGGCGCATGGCAGGCGCCAGCATGATCAAGGGGCCTGCCAAGATGTTCGCCAAGATCAGATCATACGGTCCTGACGCCCGCAAAACCGGATGCTCGAAACCATTGGCGGTGACAACGCGGATGCGATTGCGTGCCCCGTTTGCAGTGACATTGGCACGCGCGACCTCGGTCGCAACGGGATCAGTATCACTGGCGACAATAATCGCGTGCGGCAGAATTCGTGCTGCAGCAATCGCCAGCACACCGGAGCCGCAGCCAAGATCCAGCACCCGGTGGATCGACATGTACCGCGCGATTCTGTCGAGTGCTGCCAGGCAACCCTGGGTCGTCGCGTGATGCGCGGTGCCAAAGGCCTCGCCAGCATCGATCAGCAAAGCCCCGTGACGGCGGCCGATGCGAACAGCGTCATGGCTACCGTGCACAACGAATCGACCGGCGATCACGGGTGGCAAAGCGGCTTGCGAGATCGTCACCCAGTTTTCATCGGGAACAACCTCGATCAGCGGTGCCGACAATCCAGGCTTACCAAGCATCATCAAAGCGTCGGCAAGCGCGGCCATATCTGGCGCCTCGTCAAAATAGGCTTCAATCCGATAGCCGGACGGCTTCGCTTCAAAATGCGTCACCGCAAGTGGCGGTATTTCGAGCATCTCGCCGAGATAACCAGTAACCGACCGCGCTCCATCAAGATCCGTCGCATCGATGACCACTTTAATCTGCCGGCCTGTTGCGGGCGTGTCAGCGATGCTCACGAACGTTTGTCCCAGGCGGCATCATCATCGAATTCCTCGCCCTCTTCTGCCGCACGCCCATCGGGCATGATGTCCAGGTAGCTGTCCCACAGCGCATCAATGTGGATGGCAGCCTCAGCCGGCTGCAGTGCGCGCAGAGTTCCATCCGGGTCCTGCGTGACGATGCCATCGGCGATCAAACGATCCAACGCATCTTGCACGTCGAAGTCCGCACCCAAGCCAAAAGTCGACTCCAGATAGGCCTCAATGGCTTCGTCAACCTCTTTCAACTCGCTGACGTTGACCGGCTCCTTTGCCAGGACAGAATAGAGCAACATTTCCTCTTTTACGTCCTCCTCGGCGGCTCGCGTTGCCAGCAGCGTCAGAGCGCCTCGATTGTCTGCAAGCGAGTGCGAATAGAGGTTCTGCGCCATCGTAACCATGTACTTGTTCTTGGTGTTGACGACATTCATCGCCTGCCGAAAGGCCACGCCGCCCAGACCGACTGCAGCACCCGCAGCTGCAATCGGATTGGTCGACAACAGCGCGATTTTGCCTGCAGCGCCAAACACGCCCGCGCCGAGCCCGCCGCCGGCCGTCGCACCGAGTCGGACCTTGTCAAACATGCGGAACTGAATCGTCGTATTCGGGAACACCATCTCCATATCGGACTGTGGAATGTTTTTGAACTTCTTCACGTAGATATAGTCGTCATTCAGTTCGGCCCCGAACAAACCTCGCCGCTTCTTGACAATCTTCTCCGCCTGTTTCCGCTCCAAACTCTCCTCAGCCATGATCTCGCGCACGCGCACGTCGAACGGCTTCAACTTGAACAGGATGACCAAACGCTGGAACGTCGGAACCTGGAAGTCTTCCTTGGTCAGGTATAGATTCTTCTTGTTCCGCCGCGATGCCGTCTTGCTCGACATGCCACGAAAATAGATCAGCAGTTCTTCAAATGCCGAGAGATCGACATGTAGGTCCAAGCCATAGTGAGACGACGCCTTCATGATTGCATCCAGCGCCTTGACATCAAGGCGGGTGTAGTTCGCGTGCTCCAAGAGTTCGGCTGTCTCTGTCACCACGCGGCGCTGCATCGCGCTGCGCTCAGCAGGATTGAAGCGGCGGGTGATCAAAAGATCACTGTCGGGACTGAACGGCTCATAGGCTTGCTCAAGCCTGTTGAGCCGCGCCGTAAATGTCTGCTGGCGCCAAAATCCCAAGCGGCGAAAAAACTGCCGCGCCTCAGCCGAACGCCCTGGAGCCCAGGCGTGCTCGCGGGTCAAGCGATCCAACAGTGCAAACCGAGTCAACCGCAGGAATTTCTCCCTATAGCCAGCCAGCGGATTGATTGGCGCTCTAGGCAGTCCGCGCGCTGCTGCTGCTGCTGCCGGCGTAACCATGCCTCCGGATTTTGTCGCAACCGACATGCCTGATTTCCTCCCAAGGGTCGCCCCAGCGCACTTGCACACCAACCCAAACTCTTCAGCATTCGTTCTGCCGGGAGATGGTGGCAATGTCCAGGCGACCCGATGGCCACACTTGCTCAACCCAAAGGTCACATTGTGCGCGGTTGTGCCGGATGCGGCAGTCCGACCCGTGTTGCCTCGATAATGCTGATCTTTTGCCAGATTTTCTGCGATAGACTGGTGGTCAACCGCTCAATGTCGCTGACGGCTTCGACCACCACCGGGTCAGGCAGACTTTGGGCGTAGAGCACAGCCACTTTACCGGTCAGCGCCAGAAGTTCCGCGCAATAGTCGAGGTATCGGCCCAGTTGAAACGGCGTCATGTCGCGCGGCGGCGAATGCGGCGTCGGCCCTCCGCCTTCGAACAACGAGGCCGGGTCTTTGGTCAATTGGTGCATGTCAATGACGTGAACAATGGAGCGCAACTCACCCAGCGCCCGCAGAGCGCGCCGCCGCTTGATCCGCTGTTCCATCGAAATCATGAACAGCAACGACCCGACCACCAGCACAATGATATTGATTGTCGCCTCGATGCCTTGCAGCACCGAATACACACTATCAGCCGTCGTTTTTGAAAAATCGATCAGTCGTACGACATACGCGATCAGCAGGGCCGCGGCGACGATGATTGTAAAGACCACAAACCGGAGCCCCATCTGTGGCCGGCTGATCCGTACCACCCTGGTATTATGCTCGTTCGAGATCGTCAGCAGTTCACTGGCGACTTGCGCAAGACTTGCATCAGGAAAGCGATCCCGAATCCGCGACGTCAACGCATCGATCGCACACCCGAGACGCGACGCATCGAGCTGACGATATGAATAAGCCCGTTCGAGAGACATAATCAGACACCATCAAACCGCCGAAACCGACCCAAAATTCAAGCGTCGTCGCGTTTCTCAAGGACCTTGATCTCGTCCCACAAGGCATCCATTTCCACAAGCGTGCTGTCAGCCGGAGTTCGACCGTTATCCGCCAGCTTTGCTTCGATGGCGCGGAAACGGCGGATAAATTTGTTGCTCGTCCGGCGCAATGCAGCTTCCGGATCGATGTCCAAGTGACGGGCAACGTTGACCATGACAAACAGCAGGTCACCGAATTCAGCCTCAATGTCGGTTCCGGTATTCCCGGTCTCAGCCGAAGCCGTTTGCCCCTTGGCCGCCACCACCTCCTGTTCCAACTCGCCCAGTTCCTCGCGCATTTTGTCAAACACGGGTTGCAAGGAAGGCCAGTCGAACCCGACTTGTGCGGCTCTAGCTTGCAGCTTCAGGGCGCGGGTCAAGCCGGGCATACCTGGCGGAACATCATCGAGGATCGAAGTTGGTACTACCGGCATGACACCGCCGTTCAAGCGCATGCGTTCTGCCGCCTTCGAAGCTTTTTCCTCAGCCTTGATTTTCTCCCAGAAACCCTTGGCAGCGCCTACCGAACGCGCCGCTTCATCGCCAAACACATGTGGATGCCGACGCATCATCTTCGCCGTAATCCCCGCAACGACATCGTCGAGCGTGAAGGCTTGTTCTTCGGCAGCCAACTGAGAATGGTAGACCACTTGCAACAGCAGATCGCCAAGCTCTTCCTTGAGGTCTGCCCGATCTTTGCGTTCAATGGCATCGACCACTTCATACGCCTCTTCCAATGTATAAGGCGCGATGGTCTCAAAATTCTGTTCCAGGTCCCAAGGACACCCACACACAGGCGCGCGCAGTGCGGCCATGACCGCTGCAAGATCAGAAAGTGTGGTTTTCGGCGATGGCATATGTGACCTCGGACCT
This sequence comes from Hyphomicrobiaceae bacterium, assembly GCA_043719045.1. Classification (GTDB taxonomy): domain Bacteria; phylum Pseudomonadota; class Alphaproteobacteria; order Rhizobiales; family Hyphomicrobiaceae; genus JABFRJ01. The sequence continues at coordinate 17,529 of JAYSUN010000675.1, forward strand.
CAGGCACCTGCGAGTTTGCCGCTTTGACCACGGCGTGGAAGACGAACGCAACCCTTGAAATCCGGTCCCAGGTTCTCCAAACCGCAATCGCAGACCGGCCCGTCTCACTTGGACAACTCAGCATGACAAATCAGGATTGCCGGCAAACCGGCCTCCTGCTAGGTTCGTTGCATTCGGATGCAAAAAACCGATCACAACAGCGCGCGTCACGGCGCGGATGAACCGGAAACGCCTTTGCTGAGGAGAAACTTGTTATGACCATTACGCGTCGAACCGTCCTGACGACGGGCCTTGCTGCAGGAGGCAGCATCGGGTTGCCAACCTACGCTTTCAGTCAACAGCTGCCATATGGCTTAAAGTCGGGCAAACCTTACGACGGCGTGACGCTCAATGTGCTTGCGGTGGTGACGCCGCAGTTCGACGGCCTGCAAGGTCGTGTCAAAGACTTCGAGGACATGACAGGCATCAAGACCAAGTGGGATTTTGTACCTTTTGCGGCACTGCAGGAAAAAGTCGCAGCGACCGGCGTCGCAGCGGACGGCTCATATGACATCGTCAACTATCTCGACAGTTGGGGGCCGGCCAACGCACACTGGTTCACGCGCCTTGACCCACTGCTCAAGCGCGACGGGATCTCGATGGACCGCTATCCGGCCGCGTTCCGCAAAGCCGCGAGTTTCAAGGGCGAAACCACCGGCATGCCACTACGCTCGCACGCTCAGTTATTCTTCTATCGCAAGGATGTCTTTGACGAGTTGAAACTCTCAGCACCAAAGACCTGGGACGATGTCATCGCTGCAGGAAAAGCCATTCGCGCTGCGAAAAAGGACATTGAACCACTGGCTCTCTATTACCACAGTGATGGCAACCGGCAGAATTTGTTCATCTGGCTCAACTATCTTTGGGCCTCGGGTGGTGAACTGTTCACCAAGGATATGAAACCCGGCTGGATGAGCGAGTCGGCGTTGAAAGCTACTGACGCCTACATTGGGCTTCACACCATCGATAAGATCACGAATCCCGCTTCGATCTCGGCCGTCGAGCAAGACGCCCGCGTTTCGTTCCAGCAGGGCAAGAGCGCGATGATCCCGATGTGGTGGTGGGCCTATTCGCCCATGACCGACGCGAAGCAATCGACACTGAAGCCCGAGCAAGTCGCGTTCACTGGCATGCCGTCGTACGCCGGCAAAACCGTGTCCTACGCGATCTCGATGCCATTTTCGGTGTCTAAGTATTCCAAACAGCAAGAAGCCGCGTGGGAATTCCTCAAGTGGTTGTCAAACCCTGACCTGGACAAGCGAAACGCGGTCGAGCGCAAGGTCGGTGACAAATCGATCACCAACAACGTCGTCAACCATATCGCGTCGCTGAAGGACCCTGAGGTCAATGCCGCCAATGCCAACATTCAACAGGCGGCATGGTCGAGCCTCGAGAACTCCGACATCATGCCGCAAATCGCGGAATGGCCGGAGATCGGTGACTTTCTGTCGACTGCGATCGCAAAGGCTGCAGCCGGCGGTGATGTTCGCGCGCTGATGAAGGAGGCCGCCGACAAGGCGCAGGCCACCCTGACACGCGCCGGATACAAATAAGGCGCGTTTCTTTTCCCGCAGTTCAAGGGCTCGCGCGGCCGCGGTTCATGCACGCGCGAGATGCTCACGCACACGCGGGAGAAGACAACCGGCATGCACGATCGCTCTCTCAAGTACGCCCTGGTTTTGCCAGCCGTCATCGCTGTTGCGGTGACGGCGGTGTGGCCCCTGCTTGATTCAGCGATGCTGTCGTTCCGGGTCTGGAAGCTGTCGCGGTCACCCGTGCCAGGTGGCTTCGTCGGCATCGATAACTATCTGCAGGCGTTCGGTTCGCCGGACTTTATCAACGCCCTGTTGAATACCGTCTGGTTCGTCGCACTGTCCGTGACTGCTACGACCCTGCTGGCTCTCGGCCTTGCACTGCTTCTGGCCAAGGGCGGGCCGTTACGCAAGACGGTCCAGACTTTGTTGATCCTACCGTTTGCAATGAGCCCGGCACTCGTTGGTGTCTCGTTTCGGTTCATGTTTCACCCGGAATTCGGATTGTTCGCGTCGGTCTTCGGCACACTGTTTCCGCCGCTCGCCGGCGTCAATTGGTTGGCATCGCCAGCTCTTGCTTTCTCAGCTTTGGTCATGGCCGACGTGTGGGCATGGACCCCGTTCATGACGTTGGTGCTCATTGGCGGATTGGCCGCTATCCCAAGCGACACAACGGAAGCCGCGCGAGTTGACGGTGCGGCCGCTTGGCGGGTCGTCTGGGACATCACGATACCACAGCTGAAACCAGTACTCGCCGTGGTCATCATTCTAAAGACGATTTTCGCCATGAAGGCGTTCGACGTGATCTTCATGCTGACGCAGGGTGGGCCCGGCACGTCGACACAAACCTTGGTCTACTTCGCATATCTGAACGGCTTCAAATACTACGATATGGGTTACGCCGCGGCGATTGCCTGGGTCATGGTCGTTCCGATGATGGCATTGACCTTCCTCTATACCCGCTTCGTGTTCCGGAGATAATCATGGTCACGGCACGCCAAAGAGCGCGGATTTGGAATGGCTTTGAAGTGACCCTCGTGCTGCTGGCGGCGCTCATCGTGTTGACCCCGATTTTATGGATCGGGCTGGCTGCCTTCAAGACCAACCGGGATGTCTTTCAATTGAAGTTCTGGTTCACACCCACCGTCGACAATTTCGCGCGGATCTTCGAAACCCCATTCGAGATCCATAAAAAACTCCTCAATAGCGCAATCGTCGCTTCGATCACGGTCGCCTTCGCCATACCGTTGGCGACGTGTGCAGCCTATAGTTTCTCGCGCTTCAGGTTGGTCGGCGAGCGCATCATGTTGATCACCATCCTCGCCACACAATTCGTGCCGGCGGTGGTGATCGTTTTGCCCTTCTTCCTGATGTTCCGCGATCTCGGCATTCTGGACACAAAACTTGCGCTCATATTGGTCGATTTGGCGATCGTCATGCCATTCGCCACCTGGATGATCAAAGGCTTCATTGACGGCATTCCCATTGACACTGAAGAGGCAGCCCTCGTTGACGGCTCCACCCGCATGCAGGTGATCCGCAACATTGTGCTGCCCATGGCAGCGCCCGGTATCGTCACGGCCGGCATCTTCTCGTTCATCATCTCGTGGAACGAATTCCTCTTCGCGTTGATCCTGACCCGCCGCGATGCCGTGACATTGCCGGTTGGCCTGCAGTTGTTCAACGGCGAGGAGGGCGTTTTGTGGCACCTGCTCTCAGCAGCGGGCCTGCTGATCATGGCGCCCATGATTATTCTGGCCTTGCTGGTGCAGAAGCACTTCGTGCAAGGCATGACAATGGGGGCGGTCCGCTAACACCATGGCCAGTGTCACTCTCACCAACATCACCAAACGCTGGGGCAGCTTTACGGCCGTCAAAAACCAGTCGCTGGCCATCGCAGATCGCGAATTCCTGGTTCTACTGGGGCCCTCCGGCTGCGGCAAAACCACGACCATGCGAATGATCGCAGGCCTTGAGGCCCCAACTGACGGCGACATCTTTATCGGCGACAAACGCGTCAACGATGAGCTGCCAAAAGATCGCGACGTGGCCATGGTATTTCAAAACTATGGCCTTTACCCGCACATGACTGTGGCTGAAAATATCGCCTATCCGCTGAAGGTTCGCGGTGTCACCGGGGCCGACCGCGAGACACGCGTCAAGACTGCGGCTGACAAAGTCGAACTCGGCGCGCTGCTGCATCGCAGGCCACGTGAGTTGTCGGGTGGTCAGCGCCAACGTGTGGCCTTGGCCCGCGCCATTGTGCGAACTCCGACTGTGTTTCTGATGGACGAGCCGCTCTCGAATCTGGACGCAAAACTACGGGTGACCATGCGCGCGGAGATCAAGCGGCTGCAACATGATTTGAAGACAACCACCGTGTACGTGACACACGACCAGATCGAGGCCATGACATTGGCTCATCGCGTCGCGGTCATGGATGACGGTATCATTCAACAGTTGGCGACACCGTCTGAGATTTACGATCAACCAGCAAACCTGTTTGTCGCCGGCTTCATCGGCTCACCGGCCATGAACCTGATTGCCGGCGCCTTGCAGGATGGAGCGTTCGTGGCCAGCGGCATTCGCGTTTCAGGCGTTGGCACTGGTACGCGGGCAGGTGTTGTCCTCGGTGTCCGACCGGAAGACACGACGGTGTCAGCCGCGGGCAACGGCGACATCGCCGGACACATCTACGCCAGCGAGCTCACCGGCGAATCCGTTCTCGTCACGGCCAATGTCGGGTCTGCACGCATCGTCGCAAAAGCGGACCGCGCCTATCGCGGCGACTTTGGTGCCAATATCGGCCTCACACTCAATCGCACACGCCTGCATCTGTTCGACGCGGTATCGACCACGCGGATTTTGCCCGCCTGACGGCAGCAGGCATGAAAGGAACTCACCATGGACACCGTTGTTGTCACAGCCGAAGCAGCTCGCAAGCGTCACGTGCGCGCGGCAGACCTCGTGGCCTGCAATCTCGCTTTCATCGATTGCAAAAAGCCCGGCTCACATCTGAAACAGAACTTCTCGATCATCGGCGCGGGCGTCACCCAATCCGCCGATCAAGTTGTCAATCTCACGGAACCCCACGGCTTCCAGTTGGGTGCAGCCGGCATGCCCGGCGGGATCACCAACAATCTGCATATCCACTATACCGCTGAAGTATTCATGGTGTTTGAAGGATCCTGGGTGTTCCGCTGGGGTGATCAAGGCACGGACGGCGAAATTCCGGGCGGCGCCTGCGATATTGTCTCGGTGCCGACGTGGATCTTTCGCGGCTTCTCCAACACCGGAACCAGCACGAAGCCGGAGCTGATCTTCACAGCGCTTGGTGGCGACGATACCGGCGGCATCATCTGGCATCCGGACATTGTCAAAGAAGCCGGCACTTTTGGATTGTATCTGACGAAAGACAATATGATGATCGACACCTCGATCGGCACGAAACGGCCCGCCGACAAGGATTTAATGCCGCTGATCCCGGACTCAGATCGCGCCAGTTTACGCAAGTACTCTCCCGCCGAGATGCGCAACCGCATCGTCTCAGCTGTCGAGCGAAATTGGTCAAAGCGGGCTTTGCTGTGCACCCTGTTACCCGGGCACGCCGTTGAGATGGCCCCGGTTATTGGCCACGGTATCTCTGAGGATCGCAATCTCTCACCAAAGATCACGAATCCTCACGGTTTTTCGATCGAGTGGTTGAGGATCCCGTCGGGCCAATCCCTGGCGCGGCATCGGATCGGTCAAAAACAGGTACTGATCGTCTTCAAAGGCAAGGCGGCGTTGACTTTCAACGACGCTGGCCAAGCAACGGCCATCGACATCAGCCCGAAAGATACGGTCTCGCTACCGGCAGGCAGTTGGCGCCAAATCGCAAACACAGGCGCCGGCGATGTCGAACTCGCCGTCATTACGATGGGTGATGGCAAGAAACCGATCGACTGGGCGCCCGAGGTTTTGCGCGCGGCACGTTCAACCGGGTATGCGCTGGATCATAGCGGATACGTGGCCCCGCTGCATTTGCTGCCAATCTCAGTTCAGCTGTCGGCGTAACCCTTCGGCACTAGGATACCCCCAATGCTCCAGTCCAACGACCGCATTTTGACGACACACGTCGGCAGCTTGCCACGACCACAAAATGTCGTTGACCAGTTGTTTGCCGAGGATCAGGGACAACTGGTCGACCGCGCTGTGTTCGATCAGACCATGACCGAGGCCGTCCACCTCGTCGTCAAGAAGCAAGTCGACACCGGCATCGACATCGTCAGCGACGGTGAAATGTCAAAGATCAGCTACGCGACCTACATCCGCCACCGCTTGACCGGTTTTGAGATCGGCGAGATGCCGCGGGCGACGCCGAGGGATCTTGATGATTTCCCCGAATACAAGGATCGGCTCGCCAAGATGGGCGGCACGCCGAAGTATCATCGGCCGATTTGCTGCGGGCCGATCAAGGTCAAAGATCTGTCGTCGCTGCATAAGGATATCGCCAACCTGACCGCTGCCGCAAAGGCTGCAGGGGCGCGCGAAGCCTTTATGAATGCGGCATCGCCCGGCGTTGTCGCCGTGTTCCAACCCAACAAGCACTACCAGAGCCAGGAAGCCTACATCGGTGCACTCGCCGATGCGATGCGGGACGAGTACGAGGCCATCGTCAAAGCTGGCTTGATCCTGCAGATCGATGCGCCGGATCTGGCCATGGGCCGGCATATCCGTTTCCGTGATGTCGACGACAACGAGTTTCTGCGAAACGCACGGCTGCAGGTCGAAGCACTCAATCATGCACTGGCAAATGTGCCCGCCGATCGCGTGCGCATGCATTTGTGCTGGGGCAATTACGAGGGCCCGCATCATTTCGACATTCCGCTTGAGAAAATCGTTGCCATTGTCTTGTCGGCCAAGCCTCAGGCGATCTTGTTTGAAGGCGCCAATCCACGTCACCAACACGAATGGGATGTCTGGAGAACCGCGAAAATTCCTGCTGACAAAATTCTTGTCCCCGGTGTGATTGACAGCGTGACCAACTTCATTGAACACCCGCGGCTCGTGGCGCAACGCATCGAAACCTATGCCGCCATCGTCGGTCGCGATCGCGTCATGGCGGGTACGGACTGCGGCTTCGGTACGTTCGCGGGCTTCGGCGCGATCCATCCCCCGATTGCTTACGCCAAACTGAAGAGTATGGTCGACGGGGCAGCGCTGGCGTC
>JAYSUN010000676.1:0-7605 GCA_043719045.1 Hyphomicrobiaceae bacterium
CTCCGTAATGTTTCCATAGGGTTACCGCTGTCTCAATGCCACCCCCGGAATTCCCGACATTCAACCATAGAAAAAATCCACCGTCTGGCCGATGATAACCCAACTTGCCTTTCAACATCTGATCACAAAGATCGAATTTGGCACGATAAGCCTGCCGGATCACCGCGACGTGCTGTTCTTCGGAGTAAGCTGCCGCCGCCGCCGCCTGGACAATGCCTGGCATTTGCGGCGCTGTCAGATTTCGGATCTCGGCGAGGGTGTCCAGGAAATCACCATCGCCGGCGGCAAAACCCGCCCTGAGACCTGGCAGATTGGAACGTTTTGACAGCGAGTTGAAGACGACAATATTTTTGAAGCGTTCGGGCGTGGTCGCCGCGACCTGCAAGCCGCCGACGGGAGCATCACCCGAGTAGATCTCCGAGTAGCACTCATCGAAGAACAGCATGAAGTTGTATTTACGTGCCAATTCGAGGGCGCGGCGGATAAAGTCGGCCGAGGCCGTGCGTCCCTGCGGATTGGATGGCGAGCAGAGGAAGAAAGCCGCTGTCCGTTCTAAGACCTCGGTTTCCATTTCCAGCAGGTTGAGATCGGGCATGCCGGTATCGGGCATCGCATTCAAGAAAAACGGCTCCGAATTGGTGCCGTAGCAACCACCGAGATAGGCCTGATAGAATGGATTGACGATCAACATGATCGGGTTGCCAACGATGCGCTTGCGGCCGACGGCTGGCATCGATGCAAAGAACAGCCCTTCGCGCGAGCCATTGAGCGGGTGAACTTCGCGCGCCCTGTCAAGCTTGATCGGCAGGCCATAGCGGCGTTCGATCCAAGACGCGATGCTGGCCCGCAAGTCGTCACTACCGCGAATCTGCGGATATTTGGCCAGGGTCTGCTCGGCCTCCTTCATCTTGTCGAGGATAAACCCGGGCATCTGCTCATTTGGGTCGCCAGCCGTCATGATCAGAGGCTTGTCGTGACCCGGCTGGATGCCGGCCAGCAGGCGGTTGAGGCGCGTAAACGGTGACAATATGGCGCCTTCGGCAAGTAAATTCAGGCCAGTGGCAACGGTCGAAGTGGCTGGCATCGCGACGTCCCCCAAGGACAGCAGATGATTGTCGTCTGGCCTGCAATAGCCGGAGCCCGGAGCCAGGGCTAGAGCATTTTCCGGTTAAGTGGTGTCCGGTTAACCGCAGAAAATGCGACTAACAAAGGGCCTAGAACGCTGTCTCGATCCACGTCATGTGGACAGCGCGCTAGGACCTAACCGTCACATGTGGCCGATGTCATCGGGGACTTTGTAGAACGTGGGATGGCGGTAGATCTTGCTGGCGGTCGGCTCAAACATTTCGTCTTTGTCGCCCGGATCGGACGCGATGATTGCGGAAGACGGGACGACCCAGAGCGACACGCTGTCTCCGCGCCGGGTGTAAACATCGCGTGCCGCCTGCAGAGCCATGGTCGAATCAGGCGCATGCACGGAGCCGCAGTGTTTGTGGGGTAGACCCGAACGATTGCGGATAAAGACCTCCCACAGCGGCATTAATCCAGGGCGCTCGGGTACTCCCGGTGGTTCGGTCGGCATTGGCATGGCCTCGCTCAGACAAGCTTCTCACAACGGTTCCAGAATTCAGAAGGGATTCCACGTCGGGCGGCGCGTGAAGCGGATGTAACCGACGCTGGCGCCCAGGCGCAAACCAATGCCCGAACGGATCGGCGCCATTTGAACGTCACCATTGCTCATCAAATTGAAACCAAGGCCACCGGCAAGAAACGCCGAGCCTTCGATGCTGGTGAAGCTGGCAGACAGTTGGTCCGGGTCGCGCATGCGGTAGACCAGAAACATAACTTTGGAGCCTTGCGCGCCGATGTCAGCGCCGAATGATGGCCCGTGCCAATGGATCGGCATGGTCCCGCCAGTGCGTAGATAGAGTGTGCCCGAGCCATAACGCAGACCCGCCAGAAACGCGCCGCCGCCTTCGGTCCCAATGATGTAACCAGCCGGGCGGCCGGATTTCCGGAACGCATGTTCGACCACGCTGCCGAGGCCGGCTGAGACTTTGCCGAAAAGTCCGGTGCTCGCACCGACGATCTCATCGATCGTATAGCCGTCATCATCGGGTTGTAACGGCTGCGACACAATCGGCGGCGCGGCGGGCACAGCTTGTGCCGGCAGTTGTGGTGTAACCGGGTTTTCGACGCTGGTCGTCGTTGACCACGCACGATTGACCGTTGGCTCTGCCGGTCGGGTTGAGAGCGGCGGCGCAGCGGTCAAATTTGGTGGCGCTTTGACGGTTGGCGGCGGCACCGCGACACTCGCGAGCGGCGTTGCAACGGCCGTTTCCGTGGTTTGAGCTTTGGCTGCAATGAGGCTCTCGAGACGGCTCAGCAGGTAGGATGATTTGGCTTTTACGACGGCTTGCAGTTCCAGGCTTGCGGCCTCCAACTCCTGCAGCCGACCGCACTCCGGTACCGCATTCGCCGGCAGATTGCCGAGTTGGTCGATGCGGGCCAGCAACTCGTTGGCCGTCCGGTCCAAATCGGCCATGCGTGCGTCGGATAGCGCCTCATAGGCCTTGTCCTCGGCTTCCGGCTCAGCCCAGCCGCGCTTGGCTTTGAAGGCTTTCATCTGTTGCTCGAGTTTCGGCTGATTGGCCTGTGTCACCGCGCGCAATGCAGCCCCGGCCTGATCCACAGTCATTGAGAACTGCTCGGCCGTGCAGGCCTGGGCAAGGGCTGGCGCCCCGGGGATCAGACCCAAGATCACAATAGCAACAGGAACTCGGCGCGCCAAATAGCTGTGGTGCTTCATGAGCGCTAGATAATGTGTGCGTCGGCAACCGTCAAATGCATGCGACAACCCTGTAGATTTTTGCCGCAGCCGCAAGATGGGCAACCCGTTCCACGACACCTGCTTCACGACAACGCCATTGGCAAAAGCGGCCCGTCGCTTGGCGGCGCAACCCCGATTGGCTGGTGAAGCTCAGAACAACGAGCCTTGCGTTCCGCCTCCACCGACAGCCGTGCGCTTTGCAGGGGTGGCTGGCTTTGGCCGTGTTGGCGCTGAAGTCACGGGCCCCGCAGCCTTGATGCCGGCCGGCGGCGCGTCCGCCGACACATCGGCTGCGACACCCCCATCGGCGAACTCGATGCCGATGCGGGTGCCTGGTGCCAAGCCAGCTGCAGCACGAATGGCACGACCCTGCGCGTCGCGCACCAGCGCAAAGCCGCGCTGCAGGACACTTTGATAACTCAGCGCCGACAACATTTTGGCGTTGCCATCAAGCGTCTGGCGCAGACGGCCGATGCGGTTGACCAGGAGGCTCGGTGATAACCGTGCCGCCGCTCGTTCAGCGCGCGTCCGGCGCTGGCCCGCGATCCGCCCGAGGCCGACACCACCGCGCTGCGTCAAGCGATCCAGATGCTGCCGCGACTGATCAATCCGCACTGCCAGCAACCGCACTTGGAGTCGAGGCGCCAAACGAGAGAGACGCTGGGCGTGGACTTGAGTTGTCGCCTGCAAGCCTCGGCCGAGGCGCTGAGCGGCAGCGTCAAAACGTTGCCTCGGCAGCGCCACCAGGTCCTGCAGTTTTGGCAGGCCGCGTTGGGCTGCCAACAACGCACTCCGATGCCCCTCGAGGCCACGACGGACACCGATATGGAGGCGATCGCCGAATTTGCTCAACTGTTCCAGCAGCTCTGAATACTTCGGCACCGCCCATTCCGCGGCCTTGGTGGGCGTTGGTGCGCGTGCGTCAGCTGCCAGATCAATCAGGGTCCAGTCGGTTTCATGACCCACCGCTGAGATCAGCGGAATCTCCGACTGAGCCGCGGCCCGCACCACAATTTCCTCGTTGAAACCCCAGAGGTCTTCGAGACTGCCCCCGCCGCGGGCGACAATCAGAACATCGGGTCGAGGCAATTGACCGCCAAGTTGCATCGCATTGAAGCCGTGAATCGCGGCGGCAACTTCGGCGGCACAGGTTTCACCCTGCACGCGTACGGGCCAAAGCACGACATGCGCTGGAAACCGCTCGTTGAAGCCATGCATCATATCGCGGATGACAGCCCCCGTTGGGGAGGTGATGATGCCAATGACACGCGGCAGAAATGGCAGTTTCTTCTTGCGGTCCTCATCAAACAAACCCTCGGCGCCGAGTTTGCGCTTGCGCTCTTCGAGCAGCGCCATCAACGCCCCGGCGCCCGCCGGCTCCAGCGCCTCGATCATGATCTGATATTTGGACGAGCCCGGAAAGGTCGTGACCTTGCCGGTGGCGATCACTTCCATGCCCTCTTCCGGCTTGAAGCGCAGGCCGGCAAACACGCCGCGCCAGATCACAGCGTCGATTTTAGCCTTGTCGTCCTTCAAACCGAAATAGCAATGACCCGATGAATGCGGTCCACGATAGCCGGAAATTTCGCCGCGCAGGCGGACATATCCATACGTTGATTCAAGGGTTTTCTTGACGGCACCTGCGAGGTCCGAGACTGAAAATTCAGCGACATTCGCGCGGGCGGCTTTGGCTGTCTCGGTCACGTCCGGCTCCACCAGTGTCCAGTCTCGCTTGCGGGTGCAGTTCGAGATCGATCGTGGCCTTGTTTTACAAGATTGCGGGCAGCTTAGGGCGGGTCGACCGGAGCTTGTCCACCGCCAAAAGCAAACGGCGGCCCCGAATCTCGGGAACCGCCGCTATTGCAATGAACTCCAGAGCCGATCAGCGGTGCCAGCGATGTCCGCGCTGCTCATAGGACACGGTCGCTGGATAATGCTCGGCGCGAACGGTTGCAGCCTTGAGCACGATCGGATGATGCACATAGCCGTAACGGGCCGGGGTGTAGTGATGGCTGATGCGTGCCGGTTGGAGTTGTGTCGGTACGGTGACGGTGCGGTATTCCGCCGGGTGAGTGCTGGCAACGGTATGCGCTGGGGACACCATCACGGACTTAGCCACGGTGCGCGTCACAGCCGGCACGTGCACGGCGCATCTGATCATGCGGCCATGTCGATCCGCCTGCATCTCATAGCGCACGCTGGCCGGACGCACGACCACCGTCTCATGCCGCGTCTCATATTTCGCGGGCACCCCATGATAGGAGACGTGGCCAGGCTTCACCATCACCGACCTCTGGTAGTGACCGACCTGAGCCGGAATCTGCGTCGCAGTGACATAACCCGGCTGGAGTTCGACACGCTGGGTACGGACACCCATCACGGCAGGTTCCCGAACGAACTCGACCCGTGCCGGATGAATGACTTTGACATCGCGCGGTTCCGCCCGCTCGGCACAGGCATGGCTGCATCCGCCGGCCTGCGCAGCCGTCAGAGACAGAGCCGACACCACCGCCGCCAACACCAATGTTTTCGTCGAACGCATTGAACTCTCCGCAACCTGCCGCCAACAACTGGCGCCGATTCTTGCCACACTGTACCGATCGCGGAAGATATCAGAAGTCGCACGCTAAAGTGTTGATCTTGGCAGAAGATTCGGGAATTGGTTAAGGCCCGACGAAACTCTGCCCCAAACTGATCCGGTCGGGTCACCAAGGCACCATCTACTCCAGGCGTTCCGCCATGTACTGGTCTTTGGCCAGATCGGAAAAGCGGGTGAACTGGCCGTCGAAGGCGAGTTGCACGGTGCCGACTGGGCCGTGGCGCTGTTTGCCGATGATGACTTCCGCACGGCCCGAGACCGCCTGCATTTTGGCGAGCCACTCCTGAAACTCAGGCGTGCCCTCCTGTGGCTTAGTGCGCTCGACATAGTATTCCTCGCGGAACACAAACATGACGACATCGGCGTCCTGCTCGATCGAGCCGGATTCACGCAAGTCCGACAGTTGTGGACGCTTGTCTTCACGCTGCTCGACCGCACGCGACAGCTGTGACAGCGCGATCACCGGACACTGCAGCTCCTTGGCCAGCGCCTTCAGCCCGGTCGTAATCTGCGTGATTTCCTGTACGCGATTGGCCTGTGAGTTGCCGCCACCACTGAGCAGCTGCAAGTAGTCGACGATGATCAACCCCAAACCCTTCTGCCGCTTCAGCTTGCGTGAGCGTGCGGCCACCTGGGCAATCGTAATGCCGCCCATCTGGTCGATGTAGAGCGGAATCTGCGCCATGTTCTGGCTGACCTGGACAAGGCGCTTGAACTCGTTCTCGTCGATCATGCCGCGCCGGATCTTCTCCGAGCCGATTTCGGCCTGCTCCGACAGAATACGTGTGGCCAGCTGTTCGGCGCTCATTTCAAGCGAAAAGAACGCAACGCCCGCGCCGTCGTGTGAAGGGTCGTCATGGGCAAGTTCCGGGTGCGCTTGGATCGAGCGCAACCGGGCACTGGCGACGTTGTATGCAATGTTGGTGACGAGCGAGGTCTTGCCCATTGACGGGCGGCCCGCGAGGACAATCAGATCCGAGGCTTGCAAGCCACCCATGCGGCCATCGAGATCGGTCAGGCCCGAGGAGATACCAGACAAGCCGCCCTGGCGCGCATAGGCATTGTTGGCCATCTCGATGGCATTGCGCAGCGCCTCGTTGAAACCCAGGAACCCCTGGCCGAACTTGCCGGTTTCAGCGAGCGAAAACAGTCGCGTCTCAGTTTCTGAGATCTGCTTTTCCGGCGTCAGATCAACCGGTGAGTCAAAGGCTGTATTGACGAGATCCTCACCAATGGTGATCAGCTGGCGGCGCAGTGACAAATCATAGATGGTCTGCCCGTAGTCCTTGGCATTGATGATCGACGTGGCTTGAATCGCGAGCTGTCCCAAGTACTTTGCGACCGTCAGACCGGGCTCGATGGGCTCATGGTTTTCAAAGAAGGTCCGCATCGTGATCGGGGTGGCTTGCTTGCCGGCCGCGATCAACTTCGATGCCGTCTCAAAGATCTGAGCATGCAATGGATCGAAGAAGTGTTCGGACCGCAGGAAGCCCGTCACCCGCTCCAACGCTTCATTGTTGACGAAGACGGCGCCCAGCAACGCTTTCTCGGCGTCGATGTTGTGCGGCGCCACCCGCATCCGCCTGAGCGCGTCGGGGACGTCGCCTGCGAGAGCGTTGCTGTTGGACGGGACGAGGGCGCGAGCGGTGGTGATCATGGCACACGTCATAGTCGATTCCGCGCGGCGCAAGAGGGGTCACGCGTTCGTCCCCACGTGTTGTCCCCATTACCCACAGAGATGGGCACTGCAGCTGGGAAATCACTTGCCTGCAACGAATCAGTCACAGCTCGCGCAATGGCTTCAATCGCTGCTGCCGCCACCGCTATCGCCGCTGCCGCCGTCAAACCCTCCGCCATCATCAGCCGCTCGCCAGAGCGAAACAAATAGTAGTGACCGGACACGCTGCGCGAGGTGCCGCCTCGGCGACGACGTGTCTCGGTGATTGCGTCGATACCAGTATCGATGGTTTCGTCCGGCGTGGTGGCAATGAACTAGCGCTCTGAAGTATCCGGGTTGGTCACCTTGACCAACTCTGCAGCTGACATCACGTACGGCCCGGCAACATAGTTTTGCAGGTCGCGCAAGTTCATGCCGATTTCCGCAACGACGCCTGCGACAACTGCTGCAACCAAAAGCAATTGCTGCACAGCTGCTTTACGGACCTGTTGCTCCAAC
>JAYSUN010000677.1:0-2731 GCA_043719045.1 Hyphomicrobiaceae bacterium
CTTCGATCTCTGCTAGAACCATGATCAGGAATGTCGCCAATCACCATTGGTTCCGGTCGGCACGCGCTTCGATCTCTGCTAGAACGCCATAGAAAACGACGTGTCGTGCTTCGCTGTTCCGGTCGGCACGCGCTTCGATCTCTGCTAGAACTCACGCAGCACATCGGACATATGGCCTTCAGTTCCGGTCGGCACGCGCTTCGATCTCTGCTAGAACAGGCCCTCGGCAACCCATTGGTTCCGAGGGCTTTTCACGCTCTGCTTGACCGAAAAACTACGTTGAATTCGACGCAGTTGAAGCGATCGGCGCCAAAATTGTTCATGTCGAACGCCGCTAAAACAGCTGCAGCTGGTCCGGTTTGCCGGGACGTTTGGCCTGCCCGCGCGACCTGAATGATTTGATGTTGCCATACTGCGCATCGGTGAAAAATAGAATGTCGACCTTGCCGCCGACCGGCACTTCTGCGCCGACTTTAACAGCCAGCGCGTCGGCCTGCTCTTTGCCTGCCGTGAACTTGATGTAGCAGGAAAGCTGCATCCGGACAAACCCCTGATCCAAAAGGAAATGCCTGAAACTATTGGCGCGAGACCGTTCCTCTTTGGTGAGAACGGGGAGATCAAACAAGGCCATGACCCACATGATGCGATACGCCGATAATGCTGTGAACTGTGTCATATGCTGCCCGTCAATTCGGCGGGCAAATCGATGGTAGGTAGGTCGATGGCCGCCAGTGGTATGGCGGTCAGCGGGAAGATCAGGGCGATCCGCTCGCCCATAAAAACCTGGGCAAGGGACTGGGCGAGGCGCGTCATCACTGTCGACATCGGCGTGATGCCCTCGACCGTTTTATAGTCGGCATGCAAGACGGCAGCGAGCCGCCGTTTCGTCGGGGGATCGAGGCTGGTTGCACCTTCATTGATCAAGCCAATGACAAGAAGATCGACGGCGGGCCGGAATGGTTCCATTAGGTCATCAGCTAAGCGGAGCGCGCACCCATCGCTTTTGTGGTGCAGCCCGAGCGACGGATGTAGCCCGGCAGCAACAATCGATCGTGCAGTTGCGGCACGCAGGACCGTATAGCCGTAGTTGAGCAGGGCGTTCGCACCGTCGGCATCACGATCACGCTTGAAGCCAACGCCGAACAGGGCAGGCAGGTACTTCTGTGCAGCCTGCGCTTCTATGTTGGCCGGGTCGCCGGAGCGGATGCGTGGCACTAGAGTGTGCAGTGACAGCGGGCTGGCCCCCATCCGCTCAAGACTGGCCGCCTGGGCCAGCAGCTTTGCTTTTACAATAGACGCCCAGAGCCGCTTCTTGGTCGGCAATGATGCGGCGGCCTGGGCCTCGAAGCGGTGCCCTTGGTTGTGATGCCCATCAACAGGGAGCAAGTAGGCGCGTGGCGTAAAATTATTGCCGCAGATCACGACGGGCGCGCCGCGCTCTGCCAATGCCGCCAATGCCTGATTGGTGTAGGAGATCGCTGGGCTTGCGGCGATCACTGCTTCGATGTCGTCGAGCGGAACCTGTCCAAGCAGGCCTTCGGGCCCGTGAATTTCCAGAAAGCCGCGATGCAGCGACAGCCGCCGCCCTTCTCCCGAAATTTCAACGATCCGGCCGAGCATGCGTTGGCTCCAGATGATCCTGAGGCCTACAGTTGGTGCACGAAATTCTTGAAACCACTAAAGGAAATGTGATGCTCAGTTAACGGGTCACATTCGATTTCGCAATGTGGAGCTGTCCAATCGCGTCGACGCATACTTTGCGCGCGCGACGTGCTTTCAAACCACTGAAAGCAGGCCAGTCCCAGCGAAGCGGATCATTTTCGTCTTTGTGGCGTTTGTCGATATCACCACCTTCGTTGTGAGGCACCAGTCGGACGCGGTTGGCGGAAATCTCCAACCGATGGACTGTCTTCACGCGCCGCACGCCGTCCTTGTCATCGATTTCGACTGTGTCACCCTTATGAAGGCGCATCACCAGCTTGCCGCCAAGTTTCTGGACCTCCCAGGCAGGACGCCAGCCTCTTTGATTGACGTCGAACACGGTGGCGGCAAAGCCTTCCCACTTGCCGTCACGCATCTGGATGATGTCGATGTGGTGGTTTTCGCCGGGCAGCAGCGCCTTGTAGACGGTCCCGGTGTGGCGGTCACGGATGTGCAGCTCGCCCTTCTTTTCCTTGCCGATGCGCACCCGGCGGACACCTTGCACCCGGCCGGGCTTGCCCTGTTCGCCTGCAAATTTGGCGAGCGCTGATTGCAACCCCTTCTCGTCTTTCAGCTTGCCCTTGCCGTCACGAAACGGCGCGGCTAGGTCCTGCAACTGCTTGCGCAAACACTCATCGCGAACGCTGTCGATCTCGCCCGGCTTTAGGTCAACAAGCGGCTTACGGTAGATGAGATTGCCGATGACAGCAGCCTCCGCTGGATCGGTCACAAGGCCGTACGCTGTGTCTTCATGCAGCGCGCCGCCCTTGGCATGCTCAGGTTTAACCGAGACCACGACGTGGTCGATCTTTTCGCGCACCGCATCGCGGAAACCAGGGAACGGCTCTTCGACCTTGACAGTGACGCGGGGGCGCTGCTCATACTCGGCTTGTGCGGCGGCCTTAGCGGCGGCCTGGAGAACCCGGCGATCGATCGCACCGATCACACACGCGTCGACGGCATGGTGACGGTGATCGTCGCGAGCCTTGGTCTTTTTTTTCTGTGCCTCGTCATCGAGCGGCTTCGAGTT
>JAYSUN010000678.1:0-7535 GCA_043719045.1 Hyphomicrobiaceae bacterium
GTACATCGGGATCGGGTCTGTCAGTGTCACGCTGGTGGCAGCATCAGGCCCCATGTTGCTCACCACGAGCGTATATGTGAGTTGCCCAGACGCAGAGACCAACACGCTTGGTGCGACGGCCTTCGAGAGTTGGAGATCAGCGGTTGTCGCCGATGCCGTGACGTCGCCGTTGTTCGAAATGCAATCGTTCGACGGATCGATATCGCCTTCGGTCGGTGCGAGGCCAGCGGTGCCGCTGGTGCAGGCCGTGCCGAACACAGTTCCGGCCATCGCGGTTTGCGAAATGAGCGTCAGCGGATTGGTTGACGATCCCGCGGCGAGACCGCCCGTGATGGCAATCCGATCACACGTGACCAGTGCGCCAATCGTATCGATCGGCGTGCATGTCCAGTTGGTTCCCGTAAATGATTTCAGCTGTTCTCCGGCAGCCAACTGGTAGGTCATCCGGAATGGGCCGTTGGCCGCACGCGGGCCGTTGTTATGCGCCCGGAGCACCGTTCTGATGTTTGAGTTCAAAGGGACCGGTGATGGGCCGCGGCTTAGATCCATGCGCAGGTCGGCGCCATCTCTGATCAGGCGGAAGTTGACGTTGCCTTGATCATTCGAAGAAATGGCGTCGGCGGTGGCCGATTGAATCATCGCCGTGTTGCTGGCGTTCTGGCCACCGACGGCGATTTGGCTATTGGCTGGCGCCGTCGCCGTGACTGTGATCGGGGCTGAGCCAACGGCGAAGGTGGCGCGCGTGCAAGTCACTGTTTGGCCTACGACACCGCAGGTCCAGCCCCCGCCGGATGCTGCAATGGTCGTGAAATCGGCGGGCAAAGTGTCGGTCACTTGAACCGTATTGGCTGGGAACGGTCCATTGTTGGTTGCGTTGAGCATGAAGGTCACGGCCGACCCACCGATGACCGGGTCGACGCTGATGGTCTTGGCGATCGACAGATCTGTGCCAGCCAGGATGTTGATCGCGGCAGAGGCCTGATTGTTGGTCAGGTTGCCATCGCCGGTGACCGACGAAACTTCGCCGAGGTGCGAAAGACTTCCGGTGATGCCAGAGGTGATCTTGGCGTTCCAGGTGAGTGTCGGCGCGAGTCCATTGACGGCGACTGACGCGCCACTGGTGCAGACGACCTGAGCGCCGCTCTGACCACACGACCAACCGCCAGTGGATGAAAATGAATCGTAGGTGATGCCGGGCACAAGATTGAATTTGACGGTGACGCCGGCTGCGATGCTGGGGCCGAGATTTTCAACGACAGCCGTAAAGGCGACGATGCCGCCAGCCGTCACCGGGTCCGGGCTGCCAACATAGGATTGGAAACGCAAATCAGCGCCTGTGACCACCGTTGTGTTGACCTGCTGGGCGTTGTTGGCTGAATTGCCGTCGGTCGGCAAAACCGACGCGTCAGCAAATATCACGCCCGGTGCTGTGGTCTTGACGACGATCTGGACCGAACGAGCCGCCGCGGGATTGACGACGGTGCCCTGCATAATGCCGAAATCGCAGTTCACTTCGTGCGCGCCGAGACTGTAAGCGCATTCAGCGCTCGGGGCGACGGACTGAAACACCGTTGCCGCATCAAGTTTGAATTTCAACGTGCCGGGCACCGTCGTCGGATCTGAGCCCGCGTTTTCGATCTGTAGATCATAGGTGACGAAGCCGCCGGCTGGGACATTCTCGGGCACGTCGGTGAACCCCGAGATGCTCATGTCGACCGCGGCCCACGCAGCACTCGCGCCAGTAGCCAGCAATAAGGCGCCCGCCAAGGACACAGCGCGTGCGGCGTTGTGCGAAAACCGGAGAAGCGTTGCAGCAGTCATGATCCGCCCACGGGAAAAAGAAGCAGCTGGCGAACGCGAAACGATGTGCTCAGAGTAACTTCAGCGCTGGGCTGATTTGATTAACGTGAGGTTAACTCGATCCGTATGGTCATTCACAACTCAGGGTATAATCATGACTGGGAATTGGTTTTAGTTCAATCTAAGATTGAAATTAGCCTTAATAGTTAACCTCGAGTAAGCCTGCGCGCCGGATTATGAGCCGTGGGGCTAAACAGTTACGGTGTGTGAACGGGTGTTGGACAGGACCTTCAGGGCTGCCGCGTGCAATTTTGCATCACCCGCGGCGATGACTTGGCCGCCGGAAATGGCCGGACCGCCCGACCAGGATGTGACGATGCCACCGGCCTGCTCGATGATCGGGATCAAGGGTGCGATGTCCACGGACTTCAAACTCGCTTCGATGACCAGGTCGATTTGACCGGCGGCAACCAGACAGTAAGCGTAGCAATCGCCGCCGAAGCGGGTCATGCGGACGCGCTGGCTGACGTTGGCAAAGGCTGCTTGTTCGTGGGGGGTCGTGAACATCTCAAGCGTGGTGCAGGCGAGAATTGCCTCGTCCAGCTTGCCACAGGTGCGTGTTTTCACCTTTTTGGTCTTGCCGTCAGGGCCACGGAAGAAAGCGCCCGTGCCGTTGCGGGTGGCCCAAAATCGCTCGCGCGTGTAGGGCTGGTCCATCATGCCGACCACCATGTCACTCCCGTCGGCGAAGCCAATCAGGGTGCCCCAAAGTGGATAGCCCATGATAAATGCGCGCGTGCCGTCAATCGGATCGAGAATCCAGTTGAAACGGCCAGAACCTTGCCGGTCCGCAAATTCCTCACCGATGATGCCGTGATCGGGGTGGCTGACGGCCAAGACTTTGCGCATGGCCTTTTCAGCGGCCGTGTCCGCAATGGTCACGGGATCAAAGCCACGCGCAGACTTATTCTCAACTTTGATGGCCTTGCGGAAATGCGGCAGGATGGTTTTGCCGGCGAGATCTGCCAAAGCATGGGCAGTCGCCAGAACAGCGGCACGCTGGCGTGAGGTCAACGGAGAGGTTGAGGGCACGGGGGATCTCATGGCTGATCGGCACACGTCGAAGCGGCGCAACTTTGCTTTGCCCCGGTGACGAGCGACCGTCCAGTCTTGCTTTGCTCGAGGGTGTATCGGCATCGCGGATTTGGTGCCAAAACAATCACACACATGCTAAATCCAGGGCCTTGACCCGTTGAATAAGTTGAGAGGCTGAACGAATCAGCTCAATCTTCATGTAGGTCTCATTGGGCAATTGTCTGATGACGCCTATGCCCTTCTTGGGCGTTTCCTCCCTAGACTTGGGCCCGATCGTTTTCGACGGGCCTTTTTTTTGGGTCTTCACTGACCCATTCTCCCTCAGGCCAATTGCGACGGCGGGCATGGCGTGAGCAATGTCGGACCAGGGGCACGGCCGCGCAAAGCCAGCCGCCCAATATCGCTCAATGGGGAGTGAGATGTATATGACAGTCGATGATCACAGCAAGGCAGGCAGCCGGTATCATCAGGTCTATGCCGATTGGCAGGCGGACCCAACCGGCTTCTGGGCTAAACAGGCCGAGGCCATTGATTGGTTCAAGTTGTGGGATCAGCCGTTCGATCCGTACGCCGGACACTATGGCCGCTGGTTTCCGGGCGCTGAGACCAACACGGCCTGGAACTGTCTGGACCGTCACGTCGCGCGTGGCCGAGGTGAACAGCCGGCGCTGATCTATGACAGCCCAGTGACCGGCACGAAACAGACCTACACCTACACACAGCTGACCCATGAAGTCGCAACGCTTGCGGCCGTGCTGATCGACCTTGGGGTGCGCTATGGGGATCGTGTCATCATTTACATGCCGATGATCCCCGAAGCGGCGATGGCGATGCTCGCGTGCGCGCGGATCGGCGCCATTCATTCGGTCGTCTTCGGGGGCTTTGCCGCAGCTGAACTCGCCACCCGTCTGGATGATGCAAAACCGGTCACCATTCTAACGGCGTCGCACGGAATCGAACCGGGCCGAAAGGTGGAGTACAAACCATTGCTCGACAAAGCGGTGGAACTTGCAAGCCATCAACCGGCGACGGTCTTGCTGTTGCATCGCGACACCTCGACAGCCACGATGATTGCCGGGCGGGATCATGACTGGGCCGCACTGGTCGCTGCCGCCAAGGCGCGCGGGCAGACAGCGGAATGCGTCAGTGTCAAAGCCACCGATCCAGCCTATATTCTTTACACATCGGGCACCACCGGCCAACCGAAAGGTGTGGTGCGCGATACCGGTGGTCACATGGTGGCGCTGGCCTGGTCGATGGAGAATCACTACGGCATCAAACCGGGAGAGGTGTTCTGGGCTGCCTCCGACGTCGGCTGGGTCGTTGGCCACAGCTATATCGTCTACGCTCCTTTACTGACCGGATGTACGACGATCGTCTATGAGGGCAAACCTGTCGGCACGCCCGATGCGGGGGCGTTCTGGCGTTTGATCGCGGAGCACAAGGTGGCTGCGCTGTTCACCGCGCCAACCGCATTCCGGGCGATCAAAAAAGATGATCCCAAGGGCGAAATGATCGCTCGCTATGACTTGACCAAGTTCCGCATGCTGTTTCTGGCTGGCGAACGTGCGGATCCTGAAACGATCAAATGGGCCGAGGCGGTGCTGAAAGTACCGGTCATCGATCATTGGTGGCAGACTGAAACGGGTTGGACGATTTGCGGTAACCCGATCGGACTTGGGATGCTGCCCGTGAAGCACGGCTCACCAACGGTGCCGATGCCGGGCTATGATCTGCAAGTGCTCGACGAAAAAGGTCACCCCGTGCCATCCGGCCAAACCGGAACACTGGCCGTTAGGCTGCCCCTACCACCGGGGTCGCTGCCGACGCTGTGGGGTAACGACGAGCGGTTTCGTAAAAGCTATCTGGCCGACTTTCCAGGCTATTACTCGACGTCCGACGCCGGCTACATCGACGCCGACGGTTATGCCTATGTTATGGCGCGGACGGACGACGTCATCAACGTTGCAGGTCACCGACTGTCGACCGGTCAAATGGAAGAGGTCGTCGCCAAGCACAAAGACGTTGCGGAGTGCGCGGTCATGGGTGTTGCTGACGAACTGAAAGGTCAGCTCGCAGCGGGACTCATCGTCCTGAATACAGGGGTCGACCGTCCGCACGCTGACATCGAGGCTGAAGTGATCAGGCTCGTGCGTGACGAGATCGGACCGGTTGCGGCATTCAAGAACGTGTTCGTCGTCAAGCGTTTGCCGAAGACACGTTCAGGTAAAATCCTGCGCGCGACGGTACGTGCGATTGCGGATGGCGACGCGTGGAAAATGCCGGCAACAATTGAAGATCCCGCCGTGTTGGATGAGATCACCGCCGCATTGAAAGCTAAAGGCATGGCGCTCAACGCCAAGCCACCAACCCGCTGACAAAAGTGTGTCTCGGTTTATCATGAGCCGCAGCATACGGAACGCGCTCCAGTCGGGTTTGTCGTCACCGGTCCGGTTCGGTATCACTCCAGCATGTCGGCGCGTTTCCGCAAAATCGCATCGGCCTTGGCGGCAGGAATCTTGAATTCCCACCCCTTGGTTCTTGCATTGATGGCGTCGGCCGTCGCCTTGGCGTCGGCTTCGGCTACAGCGGTGACCGACACCCAAGCGGCATCACCGTCGCGGCGCAGGCGAAGCGCGACTTCGAGGCCTTTGTCGCCTTTGAGGGTGACAAGACTGATGCCGACGCCGGCTGGCGTTTGATCGAGCTTGCGGACATCATCTGCTTCAAGCTGGCCAGCCGCGCGTGCGATGTTCTCGGCCGCTGCCGGGTCTTTCAACTTCTTGCCCTCGCCGGGCAGGTTTTTAAACGCGAGCTTGCCTTCGATCCGCGTGATCTCGAGCGGCTCTTCGCCAGCGACTTCAAGTTTGACTTCGGTCAGCTTGGCGCCCTCGGTGTCAAAAATACCTGGCTTGATCCATCGCTTCACGTCCGTTGGCGCATCGATCTCGGCGTTGGCCAGCCACGTCTGCGGATCTTTGCCGGAGCGGACGTAGGTGCCACTCTTGCCGGATCCGAAGGCCTCAAATCGGTGCTTACCAACGATGACATCAGCCAAGATGCCACCTTTGGCATCCAGCACCCGCACGCTGCGCGACTTCGCGCCTTTGCTGGCGGGGTCCTCAAGGTCGAGCACGCCGTAACGGTCGACGTTGCGGGTTTTGGCCTCGACCAATTCGGCCTGCGATAGTGCGACCAGGAGTTTGCGAATCGGCTCGGGCTCAGCTGGGTACTCGCTGCGCTCCTTGATCGACCATTTGCCATCCTTTCCGGCGATGAGTGTCAAAGCACTTGTGCCTTGGCCGATGCCGACTTGCCCGGCTTTGGCACCACCGGCGGCCAAAGCAGGAGCCAGCTTGGCACCCGACATGCGCACCTCGCTCCAAGGTGTATTGGCGGCATAGACCAGTAGCGCCGTGAGGCTGGTTCCGGCTGCAGCAAAAGCAATTTTGACGAAGGTACGCGGTGTCATCTGTCGGGCCTCAGTCCGTGGCAAGGTGCGCTATCGGTGTCTGAACACCTTGTCAGTCACATGTGTTGGCTGCTGCCGTGGGTCAAGCGGTTTTTTGGCCATGGCAGGAAACGCCATCATTGCTGTTTTGCCGAACTTTCGGGATGCCGTTTTTTGCAAATGGCAGCTCGGTCAACCGATCGTCAGAGGAGACCTCAAAACCTCTGCCGCCGTGAGGCGCGAAGCACGCGCTGAGCTGCGCTCTCTGATTTTTGTAACAATAATTTATAATTTAAAAACAAAATCTTATGGGCTTGGTTTGACTGAAGCAATCAACACCCCCTTGCCGACACAAGATGGTTAACGCAACATAGGGCTGCAGCGGGAAAAAGCATTTTAACGTCAAAGGTTGAAACACATGTCTGCGCCATATTTGCCGCCACAAGAGGTCGCTCTTGTGGATCCCCTTCCTGCGTCCTCGAGACCGGAAATTGACCGGAGACGCCTGTTGGCTCTCGCGGGTTCAGCAGGCCTTGCAGCAAGCCTTGCACCCGCGATCGCTCAAACGGTTGCACACAACGATGCCGCGCGCTGGCGGGCCCAAAAACTGCCCGCGCGGCACCGGCCGGCGTTTGTCAAAGATCTGTCGCGGCTGACCGACCTCAATCCGACCAATCAGGCAGCGCCGTATTGGAACCATACCCGTTACATCACGCCGATCGAGGATTTTTACCTGCGCAACGAGTACCCGACACCGCGCGCGGAACTCGACTCGCGCGTTGACCCACGAAAGTGGCGCCTCAAGGTTCATGGTGATGCCGTCGAACGACCGCTGGAGATCAGTTATGACGATCTTCTGCGCATGCCGTCGCGCACGTTAATTTCGACGCTGGAATGCGCGGGCAATGGTCGCTCACTGTTCTGGGAACAGCAGGCGATGTTGGCTGACCCACAGAAGGTGACAGGGTCCGGTTGGGGTTTGGGTGGCATCGGTCAAGCTGAATGGCGCTATGTCGCAATGACGCATCTCCTTGGCCTGGTTGGTCTAAAGAAAAATGCCAAAGCCTGTCTGTTCTGGTCCGGTGTCGATAGCAACACCCCGGGAACTCAGTCGGATACCGGCCGGCCAGTGCCGATCAACGCCCTCCTGCTGCGCGGCAACAGCATAGGCTTGGCTTATCAAATGAAT
>JAYSUN010000679.1:0-7519 GCA_043719045.1 Hyphomicrobiaceae bacterium
GCGCCACAACAATATCCTTGGTTATTACATCGAAGTTAGCGCCAATACGTCAAAGCCCCTGCTTTCGGCGCCGTTGTCTGAAACGTTTAGGCATCGTCAAACGATGGTCAGCGCTGTCCGCTTCACCTCAGACGAACTCAACCAAATTGAAGGCCGGATCGCGACTGCCGGTGAGCGGGCTCTCGGTCTCGAGCAAGACGTTTTCAACGCCCTGGCCGAGGCGATTTCCGCGGCCACGTCCGCCTTGACTTCGCTTGCTGCGGCTTTGGCTGAACTTGATTGTACCGCCGGCCTCGGCGCGTTGGCGCGTGAGCAGAATTACGTGCGCCCAGCGCTTGACGGCGGAAATTCTTTTGAGATTCGCGGGGGCCGACACCCGGTCGTCGAGCAGGCACTGAAGGCTGGACGTCGAGGTCCCTTTATTGAAAACGACTGTGTACTCGGTCGCGCGTCGGCGGGCACACCCGATGGCTTTGATGAGACAGCGGAAGGCCGCATTTGGCTCGTGACTGGGCCAAATATGGCTGGTAAATCAACATTTTTGCGCCAGAATGCGCTCATCGCTGTCATGGCGCAGATGGGCTCGTACGTGCCAGCTCGAGCCGCCAACATTGGCTTGATCGACCGCCTCTTCTCGCGTGTCGGCGCTTCAGATGATCTGGCACGTGGCCGCTCGACCTTCATGGTGGAGATGGTCGAGACCGCAGGCATTCTCAATCAGGCGACGTCGAATTCACTCGTCATTCTTGACGAAATCGGTCGCGGTACGGCGACGTTTGACGGGCTCGCCATTGCATGGGCGACTGTTGAATTTCTGCATGAGGTCGTCGCGTGTCGCACGCTGTTTGCCACTCACTACCACGAGATGACGACCCTGTCGGGCAAGCTGCCGAACATCTCCAACGTCACGATCGACGTCAAGGAGTGGCACGACGACATTGTATTTTTGCACAAACTGAAGCCGGGAGCCGCTGATCGCTCGTATGGGATTCAGGTCGCAAAACTCGCCGGACTGCCCTCGCCTGTGATCCAACGGGCCGGTGAGGTTCTCCGGCTTCTGGAAAAATCCGACAGCAAGGCGGCGAGTACGGCAGCCCTGGACGATCTACCGTTGTTCGCGGCTGCTCGACCGATCGGGTTCACGGCCGAGAGCCGCAGCCCTTCGCCCGTTGAGGCGGCGTTGGCCAACATCAATCCGGATGATTTCACACCCAAAGCCGCGCTTGATGAGCTGTATAAATTGAAGGCTCTTGCGAGCAAGCGTAAGTCGTGAGGATCAGCGGATGCCCCACATCGCCATCGACTCTCGTGCCGTTGAATACCGCCTCATTCCCGGGGACGCCAGTAAGCCCTGGCTCGTCTTTTTGCACGAAGGCCTCGGGTGTGTGTCACTCTGGCGCGATTTTCCTGACAGGATTGCGCGCAGGCTCGGTTGTCGCACATTAATTTACTCGCGTTTCGGCTATGGCCAATCGGCGCCGTTGACCGGGCCGCGCACTGCGGACTTCATGCATGTGGAAGCCCGCGATACGTTACCCAAGTTGTGCACGGCGTTGAACATTCATGAGCCGATTTTGATCGGTCACTCCGACGGTGCCTCGATCGCCGTGATCCGAGGGGCTGAGCCGGGCAACGATATTCGCGCACTCGTCTTGATCGCACCGCATGTCATGGTCGAGCCCTGTTCCGTGCAAAGTATCGCCCGCATTGCAGAAGCGTACGAGACCTCGGATCTGAGTGAGCGGCTTGCCAAGCACCATGCCCATGTCGATGACGCGTTTCACGGTTGGTCCCGCATCTGGCTCTCGCCAGCGTTCCGAACATGGTCGCTGGGGGCTGAGGTGAAGCGCCTTTTTTGCCCGGCGCTCCTTATCCAAGGCGTTGATGATGAGTATGGGACATTGGCTCAGCTTGATGCCATTCAAGAGGTTGCGCCCGGGCCCGTGCAACGTGTTGTCTTAGCAAAGTGCGGCCACGCCCCGCAGCGTGACCAGCCAGACGCCGTGCTCGACGCGATCAGTGGTTTCGTCGAGCGTGTTACGGCAAAGTAGGCATGGCGCGAGCCGCAAAGCCCATGCCATGTGAGGGGCCAGTGCCGAGGCCGTGACAGCGTGACCAAATAAGTGGTTAGAGCATGATCACGAAACAATCAGAACCGAACAGGCTCAGATCAAGGTTTTTTCGGCGTATCTGCTGGCTTGATGCTGTTGATAGCCTTACTCAAGTCCGCGTCGAGCACTTCGACTTTGGCCTTTGTCCGCAGCTCGGTCGCAACCGCTTGCGCCTTCTCGCCGACCAGTGACTGCAGAATACGCTCCTTGACGGCCTCAAACGGCGGCGCGGCACGTACGCGTTTGTCGTCAAGTTTGATGATGTGCCAGCCGAACTGGCTCTGCACCGGCGCCGAGACGGCACCCTTTTCAAGTTTGAAAGCAGCCTCTTCGAATTGTGGCACCATCTGGCCTTTGCCAAAGAAGCCGAGCGAGCCGCCGTTGTCCTTAGAGCCCGGATCTTTTGAATGCTCTTTGGCTAAGGCTGCGAAATCACCGCCGGCTTTCAGTTTCGCTGCCAGTTCATCGGCCAAGTCCTTTTTCTCGACCAGAATATGGCGCGCGCTGGCTTCTTCCTGCGGCTTGAGGTTTTTGACCTGCTCGTCATAGAACGCTTTGGCTTCAGCGTCCTTGATGGCGCCCTTTACGGTGCTTTCGAAGTACAAATCCCGCAAGGCGCGTCGTTTGAGATATTGCATCCGTGCTTCGAACTCAGGGCTTTTGTCGAGCTTTGCGCCTTCGGCAGCTTCGGCGAACACCATGTTCTCGATCGAGTACTCTAGCAACATCTGGCGTTTTGAGGGCTCTGGCAGATTGGCGATGTCCTGGCCGATTTCGACGTCGGCGAGTTTCAAGTCACCTTCGGTGATGGACTTGCCGTTGACCTTGGCGACGACTTTGGTGTCCTGAGCAAAAACCACTTGGGGCGCTGCAATCAACAGACCGGCGGCAAAGCCAAGCCCGAATGCGAAGGTTGTGCCTCGATAGGCGTTCGGCCGGAAGCCGTTGGAGCGGGTGATCACGTGTGTGTCGTCCTCAGCAAAACAGGGTTCATTGACTTGGCTGTGACATAGACGTCCGGCGCCAGCTCGACAACTTAACTCTCGGTAACATCCAATTGATGACTTGCGCCGAATCACGCGACTGCAAGCGCCGCGATAGATCGCAATGACCCAAGTCGTCGCGCAGGGGATTACCCACAGAAATCTTGCCGATTCAGAGCATTTGTTGCGAATCGGTCACGTCTCCCAGCCAAGGCTGAAGGAACCGACTCACAATGCTTGAGGCGCGATGTGCTCCCGGTGTATTAACCGATCAACAAGACTTGAGGCGTTGCACGCGTATCTGCTGCGCTCTCTTCCGGGGACCCCGTTTCGGCCCCGCGTGAATACGGCCCTTGGCAATTCCAGTTTGTCTGCGTCGCGTGCCGGGACGAGTGACTGATTGTTCCCGTTGTGTTTCGTCCTGAGTTGCTGCCGATCTCCACAACAATGTGGTTCGGCATTTTGTAGCGTTCGCTGTGCGTTTCGTCAGCGATGCGTCCCGGTATTCCCCCGTACGTCACCGGCCTCGTAGTGCCATGACCGACTGTCGCCGTTGCAGTTCAACTGCGGCTTCGCTGGTCATGCGTCTCATTCGAGGTCTGGGTCAGCGTTCACCGCGCGCAGCTGCTTGGCGCCGCGGAGGTTGACCCTGTTCGAAGACAGGAGACTTTGCTGATGTCATGGACCGATGAGCGCGTCGAATCCCTCAAGAAACTTTGGCAAGAAGGCTTGAGTGCCAGCCAAATCGCCAGCCGAATTGGCAGTGTGACGCGCAATGCCGTGATAGGTAAAGTGCACCGCTTGGGGCTTGCCGGCCGCGCCACCACCAGTCGGATGAAATCTCACCGCCCACGCCGTGTGGTGATTGCGAAACAGCGTCCGCCGCGGCCGCAACGTTTTCAGCAGGCACCGAATTCGCCACTCCGCGACCTCTATCGGACCGACACTGAGGCCTATACGCCGCAGATCGAGGAACTCGTTATTCCCATGAACGAGCGTAAGTACATCTCGACACTCACTGACAATTGCTGTCGGTGGCCGATCGGCGATCCGCAACTGGCTGACTTCCACTTTTGTGGCAAAAAGAAAGTGAATGGCTTGCCGTATTGTGATGTGCACGCACGCCGTGCCTTTCAGCCACCGCAAGCCCGTCGTCGCGACAACAGCCAGATGCCGATTACGCAACAACCGTCATTGCCTGCGCCGGCAACTGTGATCGTCGCCAACAAGGAAGATGCCTAACTTCGACTGTTCGTCCTGTCGTTGAGGCTGGTGCGAGGCTGCGCAGGTAACTGCGTAGCCTTTGCGCGCGTCAACAGGCCTTGCACCGCTGCCGTTCTTGACGCCGGGCGCCTCGCATGTTGCAAGCAAAGATGCGATACGATGTGTCGCGACTGGCCACCAAGTAAGCGCGTACCGTTGGAGATCGCCGTCATGTCAACGCTGACCTTCGTCCCAGGTGGGTACAAATTCATCCCCGGTGTTTTTCAATACTCCGGCGGCGTTGTCACGGAGCCAGGTTTCGCGATCGAACGCGTCCGCTTTCATTCACCGGTGGCATTGGAAGACGGTTTTGAACGTATTGCCGCTATGATCCACGGTGCGGGTCGCCCACTTTCGGCTTTTTGCGCGTGCGAGTTGCGTTCGCCAGAGCCGTTCAGCGAAGTCGGCTTTAGGGCTTTCAACGAACTCTATGTTGGCACGCTCGCTCGCTGGGGGGTCTACAACGGTCAAAATAATCCGGTCGCGCGCTCCAATGTCTGTCCCGAAATCGGAAAGCCTGCCGGGCCTGCCTTTTACGCTTTCGCCTATACGGTACCTGCGGTCGGCCGTGATGCCCCCGCGTCATTTGTCGTGGCCGGCAGCGGGGAGTGTCCAGAGGGATTGGGCAACTATCGCGATCACACGATCGCGCCGGGCGACACGAGTCCAACGGGCCTCAAAATTAAGGCGCAGTGGGTGCTGGGCGAAATGGAGCGGCGCATGGCCGCGTTGGGCCAGAGTTGGGGGACAACGACAGCCACGCAAGCCTACACCGTCTACGATTTGCACCCATTCTTGCGTGAAGAAATTGTCCGTCGTGGTGCCGCGCGCGCAGGTCTAACACTGCACGATTGCCGCCCGCCTGTGGCCGGCCTTGACTACGAAATGGATTGCCGTGGCGTGCGCATTGAGCGCGTGGTGGATTAAAGGATGGCGCTGAATTTGCAATTCGCACCGATCACTGCTGTTCCCGTGTCGCTGGCTGAGCGCAGCTATGAGGTTCTGATCGGGCCAGGATTGATGGCGCGCGCAGCTGAACTTATTGTCGCGCGGTTTGACCGCGCGCGCGTTGCGATCGTCAGTGATGTGACCGTTGCTGGTCATCATCTTGCGCCGTTGCAATCGAGTTTCGGTGCGCGTTGCCTTGGGACTGTGATCTTGCCGCCCGGCGAGAGCACGAAGAGTTTTGTCATGCTCGCACATCTGACCGAGCGCTTGCTTGAAACTGGTCTCGAGCGTGGTGATCTCGTGGTGGCGCTGGGTGGTGGCGTGATTGGAGATCTCGCGGGCTTTGCCGCCAGCATCGTCCGCCGCGGCGTGCGCTTTGTGCAAATTCCCACATCGTTGTTGGCGCAAGTCGACTCGTCCGTTGGCGGTAAGACCGGCATCAATACGCCGCAAGGCAAGAATCTCGCGGGCGCCTTTCATCAGCCAAGTCTAGTGTTGGTTGATACCGAAGTGTTGTCGACGCTGCCCGCAAGGCAGATGCGCGCTGGCTATGCTGAAGTTGTCAAGTATGGCTTGCTCGGGGATGCCGCGTTTTTTGAGCGTTTAGACACCAAATGGCGTGGGCTTTTTGCCAACGACCTGGCTGAATTGACCCAGGCCATTGAAACCAGTGTCCGTGCCAAGGCGGCCGTTGTTGCTCGCGATGAGACCGAAACGGGCGATCGCATGTTGCTCAATCTCGGTCACACATTTGGCCATGCGCTGGAAGCTTGGGCTGGATACTCAGATCGTCTGCTCCATGGGGAGGCCGTGGCCATTGGCATGGCGCAAGCGTTTCGATTCTCGGAAGGTCGTGGGCTGTGCCCGGCTGGAACTTCGGCACGCGTTGAGGCACACTTGCGGGCCATTGGCTTGCCCACGCGGGTGCGTGACGTTCCCGGTCCTGGCTCCCCTGATGTCGACACGCTCGTACGTTTGATGGGTCAAGACAAGAAGGTCCAACGCGGTCAAATGACTTTCATCCTGGTTCGCGATATCGGCCAAGCGTTTGTTTCGCGCGATGTCAACGATGCTGAGTTGAGGGCATTCTTGATCAAGGAGCTGGACTGAGTTCATGTCGAAACGTGGCACTGGTGTCATTGCGCTGCTGGCTTCAATCACACGCGCACCGCCCAGCGTGCAGGCCGCGGGGGCCATCTGTGACGTGACACTCAGCGGTGAGGCGGCAGTTGCCAAGACGCAAGTGGATGGCAAGCGCCTCACATTGCTAAATTGGACCGAGCGCGCCAAGTAAATCGACATCGCCTCCACCCGTTGGCAATTGGCGTGGAATCGGAGCCTTTCTTGCGAGCGCCGGTGCGACGGACAATTTCGTTGCCAGGCAACAGCCATACCGTGCCGCATGTCGCAGACGCCGCCAGCTCCGGGATCGCAATTGCTGCGGCCCGGCAAGGCGCCGCAGCAAAGCGGGTTATGGCTTCTGCCGTTTATACCAGAACGACATAATCTCTATCCCTCCCCAAGCGATGAGCCCGGCGGCAAGCAGCATAAAGGTCGCAATGCGCGTTCCAAAGGTCTCGGCAACCAGAGCAAAGATCATTGGTGCCACGGCGTTCATCAGGAGATACGGCGTCGCCAGAATACCAAGGATCTCGCCATAACCCTTGGAGCCAAACAAGGCCAAGGGAACCGCACCGCGGACGATGGTTGTCAGTCCATTGGCTATGCCGAACAGGATGATGAAGACCAATGCCGTTTCTGTACTGGCGCCACCCCAGAGCAAGACAATGAACGAGACGGGCAAGAAAGCGAGGGTGATGCGGCCGAGCGTAATGGGGTGCAAAGAGCGGCCGAACACGAGGTCGCCGACGCGTGACAAAGTCTGGGCGACGCCCTTGAACGATGCGAGTCCAACGGCTGCGGCCGAACCCAAGCCGACGGCTGTCATGACGGTGACCAAATGGACGGCAAGCGCGCCATAACAGAATGCGCTGGTGGCCATGACGCAACCAAATATGATCATGGCAAGTTGTTTCTGTCTGCCCTGCAAGGCAGCGGCTTGCTCGCTCGTTCCAGGCAGGCTCTGATCGGGTATGCTATGATCTGCATCACGCCGCGCCAGACCAAACCAATGCAATGGCAAACAGAGCAACAGATTGATGCCAGCAAATATAGCGAGCGACAGACGCCATCCATAAGCGGCTTCGAGCCAGT
>JAYSUN010000680.1:0-2705 GCA_043719045.1 Hyphomicrobiaceae bacterium
GTGACGATTGCCGCCGAAATCGAACTTGAGTGCCCCTTTGAAAACATGGGCGCGCAAATCGTGCGTGAGGTCTCCAAGCAGACGAATGATGTCGCGGGCGACGGCACAACAACGGCCACTGTTCTAGCTGATGCGCTGGTGCAAGGCGGATTGAAGTGTGTCCGTGAAGGTGCCAACGCCGTTGAGCTGGTTCAGGGAATGGAACTTGCTGTCACAGAAGTTATCGCCGCCCTCAAATCCCAAGCTAAGCCCGTGAGCGGACCAGAAACCGTTCGCGCTGTCGCCAGCATCGCAGCCAACGACGAAGCACTCGGCCACCTCGTGAGCGAGGCCTTCGCTAAGGCCGGTACGCACGGCATCGTCGATGTGCAGTACGGCGTCGGCATGCATGCGGTGCTCGAGTTCATCGAAGGCATGACCTTCGACCGCGGATACCTGTCACATCACATGGCGACCGACGTCGAGACCATGCAAGCTGTGCTCGACAATCCGCATATTCTGATTACCGACAACAAGATCACTGCGCCGTCAGAGCTGGCGCGCGTTTATCAGCTCATGGAAAAGAGTAAGCGGCCGCTTTTGATCATTGCGGAAGATATCGCGCCTGCCTGCGTGATGGATATTCTGACCCGGCGTGAAAAACATCAACTCAATATAGTCGCCGTCAATCCGCCCGAGTATGGGCATTGGCGCAAGGCGATGCTCGAAGATATCGCAATTGCGACCGGCGGCCGCGTGGTCGCACGCGATCTTGGCGGCCGCATTGAGAATTGCGAACTGGAGGATCTCGGCAGCGCTCAAAGAGCTACGATTTCTGCGGCGCGAACGGCGATCGCCGGCGGCGGCGGCAATCCGGCTGCGGTCAGTTCACGTCGCGAGCAGGTGTCGCGGCAGTACGAAGCAGCTCCCGAGAACATCGAGCGCGACAAGTACCAAGAAAGACTGGCCAAACTTTCGGGAGGCACAGCGCTCATACTGTCTGGTGGCGCAACGCCCGTCGAGCTAAGGCGGAAGACGCAGCTCATCGAAGACGCAATCAATGCGGCTCGCGGGGCATTGTCTGAAGGCGTGGTCCCGGGCGGGGGCACAGCCCTGCTACGCACCATTCCGGCTCTCGATAAACTTGCCGATGGCCTGAAGGGCAGCTTCCGCAGAGGTGCCGAACTCGTCCGCGACGCCGTGCAGAAACCGCTCGAACGCATCGCCAAGAATGGTGGGCTTGACGGCTCCGAACAGGTCAAAAGTGTTTTGGCGGCCAATCACGACTTCGGCTTCAATGCGCGTACCGGCAAGGTCACCAACCTCGTCGAGGCCGGAATTGTCGATCCCGTGAAGGTCGTTCACAGTGCCATGCGAAATGCGGCCTCGGTGGCTGGGTTGATATTGACAACGCATACGCTCGTTGCCAAACGGCCCGACGACTATGATCCGACGGCCGAGGCGGCGCGGGGTGGGGGAGCGGAGCTTCTTGGACGCACGCCGCCACCGATCAAATTGGTCAACAACTGACCTATCTGAACCTCGCAAGGTCTCTAATGAAATCCCTCGCGAAAAGTGGCACGAGTGTTGTCGCAACAGCCGGAGCTGGACCGGCTCTTTGTCACGTCAATGGCGGTGCACGATGAAGAGCAATGTCAACCAGATGCATGCCGCCACCTGGCACCCCTTTGGGACAACACGGAACGCAGCTCACGCATTCTTAGCTGTGTGTGCATTTGCGGTGCCGTGTACGGCCTATGCGACAAGCGTGCGCGCGAATGAGGTGTTTATAACAAACGAAAAAGAGAACACCGTTTCCGTCATCGATTCAGAGTCCTTGACGGTCGTGAGAACAATTGCCGTGGGCAAGCGCCCGCGGGGAATTCTGTTTTCTCTCGACTATGCCCAGTTTTTTGTCTGTGCGAGCGACAGTGACGCGGTGCAAGTCTTCGACACGAACAGTGGAAAGCACCTCTACGATCTGCCATCGGGCGACGATCCGGAGCAGTTTGCAATGTCGTCTGATGGCAAGCGGCTCTACATCGCCAACGAAGACAATGCAGTTACGACCATTGTCGACATAGACAGCCGGCAGGTTATCAAGCAGGTTGACGTCGGCGTCGAGCCTGAAGGCATGGCCGTCTCTCCCGATGACAGCTTGGCGGTCACGACGTCGGAAACGACGAACATGGCCCACATCATCGATACCAAGACACTTGAAGTCGTCTCAAACGTTCTCGTCGATTCCCGGCCGCGCCATGTCGAGTTCACACCTGATGGAAAGCAGATCCTGGTGTCATCGGAAATCGGCGGCACGGTATCGGTGATCGACGTCGCCAAAGGTGAGATCGTACATAAAATTGCATTCACTATTCCGGGCGTATCGCGAGACAATATCCAGCCGGTCGGAATCACTATCGTGAAAGATGGCAGCATCGCCTTCGTAGCGCTCGGTCCAGCCAACCGGGTTGCGGTGGTCGACATGAAGACGTTTGAGGTCAAGAAATATTACCTCGTCGGACAGCGTGTGTGGCATCTTGCGCTGACGCCCGACGAAGGCATGCTCTTTACCACCAATGGAGTATCCAACGACGTTACGGTGATCGATCTTGTCCAAGACAAGGCCATCAAGAGTGTGAAGGTCGGCCGCTATCCATGGGGCGCGGCAATGCGCCCAACCAGTTCAATGACCGCGGGCGGAAAACCGCCGGGGCCTTGAATGGAGG
>JAYSUN010000069.1:0-6312 GCA_043719045.1 Hyphomicrobiaceae bacterium
ACACAGTTGGGCACTCAAGCACCGGACGTGCGACTTCAGCAACGGGTCAAGTTCAAGCGTCAAGGTAGTTGACCGACGCCGGTCGGTCCACCGCCGAAACCGACCGGTCTGTGAACGAACCGTGTCCGCGGGAAGGTACCTCCTGAGACCGACAAGTGATTGGTGAAATTACTTGGCCAGTTCATCACTTCGGGCGAGGCGCGAAGAGCCGTGGCGGGCGCTTGTGTGGCTTCTGACTGGGATGGGTGCCAGTCACAGTCAGCGACTGTTCGGGGTTGAAAGCGACCTGCAGTCTGCCTGCTGTGGTCGCAACGCTCCGCGCGCCTCGGTTCTTCATCAGCAAATCCGTGCGACCACGCAGCGCTACGACAAGCCTGTGAAGACTTTGCATGCTCCGGTAACGCTGGTTCGCATCCAATTCTGACGACAAGCCCCGTCTCGCGAGCATCGCGCTACTTTTCATGTGGCGCAGTTATGTTGGCTGATCGACTGCGGTTGTTCGCGTCTTCCCTTTGGTGGGACTGAGACCGACTTCCCTTTGGAGCCGACCACGGTCAGAAACGGCACGCGGCGCTGGCGGGTCAAGGCCGCGCACTTGCGCGCCCGCAACTTACTTCAAGTGGGGGCTTGGCCTTGACGCGCCTGAAGCGTCCGCGTGCTACCGTTGTGGGTCATGGCGAGAGGGTTCGTCCAGTCATTTTTGCCGTCGCTGACTTGCCACGTTCTTGGGTAATTCGGGTCCCTTCGCACGTAGAACCGGCAACTGCGCGCCCTTGGCATCGGCCGACATCTCCGTCAAGACGTTCGCCGAAAAGCCGCTTCACAGTCCCTATGTTCGGCCGCCGTTGGCCCTTATCGTTGGCTGTCAACGCTCCCAGGTCCTACCCGGCGGTAAATCCCAATCGCTGTCATCGATAAGCCGCCGCGTGTGATCACCCTGCTCAACCCGCTCGGCCGCCGTCTCGAACGGCTGCACGATATCTGGCGGCAGGTGTGCCAGCCAGCCGTCGACGGCGCGCGCGCCCGACTTCATCTTGATGATCTCGATCAACGCACAGCAGAATGCGCCGCGGCCAGTCTCGGCACCAGCTCGAATGTCAGCGCTGTCACGCAGCATCCGATCCCGTTCGCTGGCACCTTCAATCGAAGTGCCGTAGCGCCCTATGGCCTCAGCCACTTCCTCGGGAAACGGCAACGCACCACGCTGGTCGGGGCGAACGACGCCCTGCGCGCGCAGCTCCAGATACACATCAACGCCCCACGATCCCCATGGCATAGAACCTCCAAAAGGGATCAGTGTAACAAGGGTTAGCTTCCCCGAGTGTGACAGTTGCATGAAGATGACCGACCCGGCATCGGCGGGCGGGCGGTTCTGTGAACCAGCAATTGCCGCAAATCGAATGTCGCCTGCAACGGCACCGCCGATGCTTTGCAGCGCCCTAAAATCCTTACCACACAGGCCTTGTGATTTCCGCAACACGGCCTGCAACGCCCTGCCCGGCAACGGAAATATCGCCAACAGCCACCCGCAATTGCGGTAATGATTGGCCCTGTCGATTTCTCTTTTTTTCCGGTTTGCAGACCGACTTTTCGTCACTGTCACCCGCAACCGCGAAGGACCTGACAATGACCACCACGACCCGCACAGCAACAGCCAGCCTTACGCCGGATGCCAAGCGCTACCTCAATACGGATGAAGCCTCGCGCATTCTGCGCCTGTCGCCGCGGACCCTTGAACGCATGCGTGTCGAAGGCACGGGACCTCGCTATCTGAAAGCCGGCGGCGGGCTGCGTGCCCGTGTCCTCTACCGGCCCTCTGATGTCGACGCCTGGCTCGAAGGTCACGCGTTCCAGTCCACATCTGAATACAGCGTTTGAGGGAGCGGTCATGATCAAACACGGCACCCACGTGACCGCCGACGGCGGTCCTTACAGCCTCACTGGCCGCCTGCTCGGCGACCACGATCATCTTGATGGCCGCGTGCATCTTCTCGCTGACGATGGCGAGTGCCTGCAGCTCAACGGCTGGATGTTTACCTTCGCGGTCGTGACAGTGGAGGTCTCACAGCCCTGCCCTTTTGTCCGGCCGCTCGTCGCGTCCATAGCGACGGGCGAGCGGAATCCCTGTCAGGCGTTGCGACGGCACCACGACGGGTCAAAGCCCGCATGGGCTTCTGGCGTCGGCCGTGGTATCATCGCTGAAAGATCAAACGGGACTGAGAGCCCATGCTTACCGACGACCAACGCCAGCGCATTGAGGCGGACGCCATCGCCAAAGTGCGCCAGCAGTGGGGCCACACCAGCCCCGAACGGCTCAGCGACATCGTCGCCGAGATCCGCACCAGCATGGCCGAAGGCTCCTGGGGCCAGCAGAGTTTGGCGGACCGGGTGGTCGAATTGGCACGCCTCGCCCATGCCAAAGACGTCTTTTCTCGTGACGCCGCGCAAGAGCGTGCAATCGATACCGAGCGCAAAGGTCCAGCGCTCGGCGATTGATCACCGGCGCAGCAGCCAGAGGGCTGCCGCCGCGACAGTGCCGACAACAAGAACCGACACGCCAAAGGCCCGCAGCCACACGCGCCGCAACGCGTCCGGTGGCACACCCTGTCGTGTCGTCGTATCGGCGACAAGTCGCTTTTCCAGTTCCGCCACATCGGCGCTGACGCCGGCCATCTTACCGGCCAGAGCTTCAATGGCGGCGCGCTGTTCATCGGAACGTCCGCGCGTCTCGGCGAGCAACTCGACCAGGATGGCGGCGACGTCCAACTCCTGTGCCTCGGTCGGCGACAACGCGCGCAGCTTCTGCGGGCGGCCGATGGATTTCAGGAAGCGCGACAAGGTGGCGGGTGTTGTCTCGATGGCCTTCAACCGCGACAGGTCCTCGGCGATCTCGGTGAGGGTTTTGCCATCGGCCTGGAGTTTCAGGATCAGCTCCCGGTTCGGATCGAGACGGTCGAAGGCCATGGCATCCCGTTCTGACAACCGTCCTGCAATTGCGGAAATTGCAACCGGATCGGCCCGGCGCACATCCCACTGAACCCGTCTCATTGCGAACCTAACGCTCGCGTTAGGGGGGATGTCTGCATTCCCAATTGCAACAAAAGCTTCACACTTTTCGCAGCCCTCCAGGACTATAACAGAGCTTCCTATGTTGCGCATCACGGACAGCAAAAACGGGATCGCCGCCGTCCAGTACTTTGACGGAGCCCTGGCACGCGGTGATTACTATGCCTCAGAGGTGCCCGGCATTTGGCACGGCCTTGCGGCTGCGCGTTTGGGATTGATCGGCACGGTCGAGCGCGCCGCGTTCGCCGCCCTGATGGACAATCGCGATCCACGCACCGGCGAGCGGCTCACCGCGCGCACCCGCGCCGACCGCCGGCCCGGAACCGACTTTACCTTCAATGCCCCCAAATCCGTCAGTGTGCTGCACGCCTTGACCGGCGATGCGCGCATCCTTGCGACCTTCCGCGAGGCCGTCATTGCCACCATGCGCGAGGTCGAGCGCGATGCCAAAACGCGCGTGCGCAAGCGGGGCCGCGACGACGACCGCGTCACTGGCAATATCGCCTGGGCCGAATTTCAACACGGCACCACACGGCCCGTGGACGGCACGCCCGATCCACATCTGCACATTCACGCCTACGCCATCAACGCTACGTGGGACGCCCAGGAGCAAACTTGGGAGGCGTTGCAGCTCGGCGATATCAAAGGTGAGGCCGGCTATTACGAGGCCGCATTTCTGGCGCGGCTGGCCCACGGCATGCGCGACCTCGGCTACAGCATCGAGCGCCACGGCCGCTACTGGGATCTGGCCGGCATGCCAAAGACCACGCTCGCCGCCTTCTCGCGCCGCACCGCTGAGATCGAGGCTGCCGCCGTAAGCCTGGGCATCACCACCGA
Source organism: Hyphomicrobiaceae bacterium (assembly GCA_043719045.1). Taxonomy (GTDB): domain Bacteria; phylum Pseudomonadota; class Alphaproteobacteria; order Rhizobiales; family Hyphomicrobiaceae; genus JABFRJ01. The sequence goes on from JAYSUN010000069.1 coordinate 3,904, forward strand.
CAAGGGCAAGGACCATCTGGGCAAGCGCACGCGGGCCAAGAAACATGACCATCTCTCTCCGGCACAATGCCTGGCCACCTGGCGCGAGCGCGCCGGTGCCGAAGGCCGCATGGCCATTGAGACATTGACGCGGCTGGCCAAAGTAAAACCGTCGCGGACGGCCGACATCACGCCCATGGCGGCCATGGACTATGCGCTTGGTCATGCCTTCGAGCGCGCCAGCGTCATCCAGGAGAAGTCACTACTCGCTGCGGCTCTGCGTCGGGGCTACGGCGATCTGCTGCCCGAGATCGTGCGCGCCAGTGCGGAGCGGCACCGACTGGTCACCGGGATAATCGCCGGGCGGAGCGTGGTGACGACACGAGCCATTCTGGCTGAAGAAACCCGCATGATCGAGTTTGCCCGATCGGGTCGGATGACGTGCCGCGCGCTGGCACCGCAAACCACACCGGCCAACGCCCGTCTCAATGCTGGCCAGTTGCGCGCGGTGCGGCATCTCTGGACCAGCCCGGATCGGGTCATGCTGCTGCACGGCGGCGCTGGTACCGGCAAAACCACACTGATGACGGCGGCCGTCGATGGCATCAAAGCGGCTGGCCATCGCGTCGCCGTGTTCGCGCCGACGTCGGCCGCGCGTGACGTGCTCAAGGCCGAAGGCTTCACGTCAGCCGAAACGCTGCAACGGTTGTTGACCGACCGAAACCTGCAAGGTCAGTTGCATCATGCGGTCCTGTGGGTCGACGAAGCCGGCCTGATCTCAGTCCCTGATATGGCCAAGCTGTTTGATATCGCCGACCAGCAGAGCGCGCGCATCATTCTGTCAGGGGACGCTGGCCAGCATGCCGCCGTCATTCGCGGCGATGCACTCCGACTGCTGGCTGATCGGGCGGGTATCCACCCGGCCGAAGTGACGGCCATCGTGCGGCAGCGCGGCGCCTACAAGGACGCGTTGCGGCCCTGGCCAAAGGCAACGTGCAGCAGGGCTGGTCCCTGCTCGGTGACATGGGAGCATTGCACCAGTGCGATGATGCGACTCGGGATACGACTCTGGCCAGCCACTACCTCGACGACATCAAAGCGGGCCGCAGTGTCCTCGTTGTCTCGCCGACCCACGGCGAGATCGGCCGCGTGACAGCCGCCATTCGCACGCAGCTGACAGCCAACGGTCGGCTCAGTGACGAGCGCCCGTTCGAGGTCTGGAAGGATCTCGGTTGGACTGCGGCCGAGCGCTCCGATCCCGCCCGTTACACGGCGGGCCTGTGGGTGCGCGCGACACAGAACATGCGCGACATCACGCGCGGTACGCGCCTGCATGTCATCGGCCACGATGCCGGCGGCCACGTCATCGCTTGCGATACGGCAGGCCTGCGCCACAGCCTGCCGCTTCGCAACGCGGATCACTTCAAGGTCTACCAACCGCTCACCAAAGCGTTTGCCGTCGGCGATGTCATCCGCATCACCGAGAACGGCCAGACGCCAGCGGGCCAGAAATTTGTCAACGGCGCGATCCATCGCATCGCGGGCTTCGACGCGGCGGGCGATATCAAGCTGGACACAGGCAAAACCCTGCCACGTGACTTTGGCTGTTTTGATTACGGGTACGCCACGACCAGTGTCAGCGCCCAAGGGCGCACCGTTGATACCGTGCTGGTGGCGATGAGCACGGCCTCTCTGCCAGCGACGTTCGACCAGCAGTTCTATGTCACGGTTTCACGCGGAAAATCCGCGTGCCACATCTACTCAGACGACCTCTACGTGGTTCGGGAGGCTGTCACCCGCAGTGGCCAGCGCGGCTCGGCAACGGAGTTGGTCGAAGGCCAACTGGTGCGTGGCCTGAGACCGGCCCCAATCACGCGCGCGGCGGCGGTTCAACACGAGACCGACCGCAGCCCCCGGGATCACGCTTTTCTGCAACGGGCCCATTTAACAGCGAACCGCATGGCGCGCGCCCACGCCCAAGACCTGGCGCTTGAAGCGGTGGCCCGCCGTGACACCAGCCAACTGACCCACGCCGAACATCGCGGCGTCATTGCCCGGGAGGCCGCTCATGCGCTTGACGCTCGTTGACAAGGCCAAGCCGGCGACGGCGGTGCCGTTCCGGCATTACATCACCAAAACCCACGCCGCGCGGCTCGGGTTCCGGTTCCGCAACGGTGCGCGCCGTTCCCTGAGTTATGTCGCCCTGGTCGAAACCCAGTTCAATCCCAGCGTTGGCATCATCCTCGACTTCATTGGTGCCCGCGTGACCATTCATGGCCGCAATCTGGAACCGATCTATGATGGTATCGAGGACGAAGATATCGGCGAGCTGATCGAACAGCACACGCGCGATCTGGCGCTCGAAGAACGCGAGACCTGGATCGACCGCATCGAGTGGCAGGCAACATAGAAGTGCGGCCGCGCCGTGAC
>JAYSUN010000681.1:0-7513 GCA_043719045.1 Hyphomicrobiaceae bacterium
CATGAACAAAGCGCGATCCGAGTTGTCGATGCAGCGTGTGAAGGCAGGCTGCGGTGACCTACGCGACCCGCTCGGGACGTGCAAGTTGTTGTGGATCGGCAGTGTTTTCCACGCATTTCACGTCTTGAGTTGCACTGTCCACAAAACGTCCCCAGCTTTGACATAGTTGTTCACGGCTTTGCCATTCTCATGCCTCGCAACGGTCGCGCAGACCAGCCACCACTATTGGTATGCGTTCTGTTCTCAATGTTGCGTCGGTCCGATTGTCAGTGGCGCTCGCGCTGACTGCCGGTGTTGCCTTCGCAACCCCCATGTATGCTGCATCCCCGTTGCCTCCGGCCACACAGCAGCCGTCGCTGTCTATGTCGACTGCACCGACCGCAAAGCTTACCGGTCCCGCACGCGTCCTTGATGGTGACACCATCGATCTCAACACCGCGTCGGGTGTCGTTCGGATCCGACTTGAAGGCATCGATGCGCCTGAAGGTGGCCAACGCTGCAATCTGAAATGGCTCGGCACTTGGGATTGCGGTAAGGCTGCAACACTCGCGTTGGCGCAACTGATCGGCCAGGCCGATGTCACGTGTGATGATCGCGGCCTCGATAAGTACGGCCGCACCCTCGGCGTCTGTTTTGCCACTGGCCGTGAACTGAATGCTGACTTGGTCCGTGCCGGATTGGCCTGGGCATTCGTGCGCTACTCGACCTTGTATGTCGCGCAGGAGAACGAAGCCCGCGCGGCCAAAGCCGGCGTCTGGCAAGCCCCAACAATGGCGCCGTGGGATTGGCGAGCGACACAAAAGCAGGCGTCTGCCCAACTCGCAGCACCGATGCCGTTTGCAAACCTGCAGCCGCGCCCTGCAACGCCTGCGATGGCAGATACAGCTCCGCCCGGTTGCGATATCAAAGGCAGCATCACCAAGAACGGTCGCATTTACCACACCACGACGAGCCCTTGGTATGACAAGGTGCGGATGAGTCTCGGCGTTGGTCGGCGCTGGTTTTGTAGTGAGGCTGAAGCGCGTGATGCCGGTTGGCGGCCAGCCTTCGCGGGCCGCAGCAATTGAACCGCGTCACACGGCAACTGGCGCCTTGATGTGAGGATGCGCGACGTAGTCAGTCAACTTGAAGTCCTCGTAGGTGAAGTCGAAAATCGAGCGCACATCATGATTGAGGTCCAGGCGCGGCAAAGCATGGGGCGCGCGGGTCAGCTGCAGATCCGCTTGTTCGACGTGATTCAAGTACAAATGCGCGTCACCCAATGTGTGCACAAAATCACCGGGCTTCAAGCCTGTGACTTGCGCCATCATGAGAGTCAAAGCCGCGTAACTGGCAATGTTGAATGGCACACCCAGAAAAACGTCGGCCGAGCGCTGATACAGTTGGCACGACAACTTGCCGTCCGCGACATAAAATTGAAACAAGCAATGGCATGGCGCCAGCGCCATTTGTGGAATGTCAGCAGGGTTCCAGGCCGAGACTATGATCCGGCGTGAATCGGGATTGGTTTTGATGGTCTCGACGACGTCGCGGACTTGGTCGATGGTGCGGCCGTCGGGTGCTGCCCACGAGCGCCATTGGCGGCCGTACACCGGTCCGAGTTCGCCAGTCTCGCTCGCCCAATCATCCCAGATCGATACGCCATGACGCTTCAAATAGGCGATGTTCGTGTCGCCAGTGAGAAACCACAGCAGCTCGTGAATGATGGATTTCAAATGCAACTTCTTGGTCGTGACCAGGGGAAAACCCCGAGCCAGATCAAAGCGCATCTGGTGGCCAAACACAGATAATGTGCCGGTCCCGGTGCGGTCGGTCTTGCGGACACCGTGGGTTCGGACCAGACGGAGGAGATCAAGATAACTTTGCATCGGACAACCATAGACCGGCCAACCGAACTTGCCGACTCTCTTGACCCGCAGGCCGGCCAGAGATCCACAGCAGAATGACAAAGCCAGTGACCGGACGCTACCCGGCGACGCGCAGCTGCTCCGCCCCAGTCGCAACGGTCGCCCAGCACCATGGTACTTGCGCACGCCCAATGGACTGCGCTTTACATGTTGCAAAAGCAGTTCTTGATGCAGGCCAAGACAATACGACCAAGCTCAATCACCACGACGGTTCAGCGTCCAGACAGTGACATTCCTGACTTTCGACTCGACCTGCCGCCTTCAACCGAGCGGGCAATGCGCACGACCACTTCGTCGTTCGGCTTGATAAAGACCCAGGCGCCAACTTCGTTGCCGGTGCCACCCAGAACCTGTTGCGCGAGCGCCTCAGAAATACCACCGATGTTGAAACCGAAGGCAAGGCCGATTTGCAGCCCGGCTCATCAGCGAATCCGTTGGTTGCGTTTTCGACGATTGCTGTTTCGTCCGGCGAACTCATTTTTATTTGGACCGACGAAAAAGGCGCCAAGGCCACAGAAAAGCGCAAACTCAACGTTGTGTGAGACGTGCCACCGCCTGCCACCGCGTTGTGTGGCAGGCGGTGTTGCGGTTCTGCGTTACTCAGATCTTGGCTGTGCCGGCCTTGCGTGCAGCGTCCAGGGCGGCAAGGACTTTGGGTGGCGACATCGGCAGCGCGAAAAAACGAATGCCGGTGGCGTTGGCGATGGCGTTGGCGATAGCTGCAAGAGGTGGGCAGATCGGCGCTTCACCAACACCGCGCACACCGTACGGGTGGTTTGGGTTCGGCACCTCGACGATTACCGTGTCGATCATCGGCAAGTCGGACGCGACCGGCACCCGATAATCGAGGAAACCCGCGTTTTGCAGTTTGCCATCGGCACCGTAGACGTACTCCTCGTTGAGCGCCCAACCGATGCCTTGGACGGCGCCGCCTTGGAACTGGCCTTCGACGTAACTCGGGTGGATGGCGCGGCCGGCATCTTGGATCGCTGTGTAACGCACGATCCGAACCTTGCCGGTCTCCGGGTCGACCTCCACGTCAACAACGTGGGTTGCGAATGCAGGGGCCGCTCCTTGGGCGTTGATCTTGGAGTAACCGACAATCGGCCCGCCGGTTTTACCCGCAATCTTGGCGATGTCGGCGAGGCTCATCGGATTATGCTTGCCTGCATTGGGGCCGGCAGGACGCACCGCGCCGCTGTCCCATTCGATGGCTTCTTCGGGCAATTCCCAGATCTTCGAGGCACGCTTAATGGCTTCGCGCTTGATGTCCCGTGCGGCTTCGACTGTGGCCATGCCCGACGAGAAGGTCGCGCGCGACCCGCCGGTCAGGAAGTTATAGCCGAGGCCATCGGTGTCGCCGATTGACGACTTGATCATGTCGAGGGGAACACTCAGTTCCTCCGACGCCATCATCGACAGCGACGCACGGAGACCACCGATGTCAGGTGTGCCCGCGGTGAGTGCAAGCGTGCCGTCATCGTTGAGCACCAGCGAAACCGTGGTTTCACCGCCGATGTTAAACCAGAAGCCGGAGGCAACGCCGCGGCCCTGGTTCTTGGCCAGCGGTGTCCGCCAATGGGCGTGGGATTTCGCGGCTTCGAGCGTCTCGACCATGCCGATCGGTCCGAACTTCGGTCCATAAGCGGCTTTGGTGCCTTGCTTGGCTGCATTCTTCAGGCGCAACTCAATCGGGTCCATACCGATTTTCTGCGCCAACTCATCGAGCACGGATTCAACGGCATACTCCGAGATCGGAGCGCCAGGCGCGCGATAGGCGGCGACCTTCGGCCGGTTAACGACCACATCATAACCAAAGGCTTTGACGTTCGTCAGATCATAAGGTGCAAATGCGGTCATGCATCCGGGGCCAACCGGGGAACCTGGGAATGCGCCCGCCATGTATTTCAGTTCAGCTTCGCCAGCGGTGATCTGGCCAGCTTTGGTGATGCCGATTTTGACGCGCACCTTGGCACCCGAAGTCGGGCCTGTCGCACGAAACACCTCTTCGCGGGTCATGACCATTTTGACCGGCCGACGGGCTTTCTTGGAAAGTGCCAATGCCAGTGGTTCGAGATAGACGACGGTCTTGCCACCGAAGCCACCGCCGATTTCAGCCGCCGTGACTTTGATTTTGGAATTGTCCCAGCCGAGGATGCGGGCGCAATAAGAGCGCACAGTCCAGTGGCCTTGTGTGGATACCCACAAATCCGAGCGGCCGTCTTCCGAAACGCTGGCGATACAGGCATGCGGCTCGATGTAGCCTTGGTGCACTGTCTCGGTTGAGAAGTGGCGTTCGATGATGTGGTCGGCGGCTTTGAAACCGGCCTCCACGTCGCCGAGTGCGAACTCTACTCGGGCTGCGATATTGGACGAGGCGGTCGGCTTTGGTTTGAGACCGCCAGTGTACAATGCGTCGTGCAACAATGGCGCGTTCGGCAGCATGGCGGCTTCGACGTCGAGGACGTGCGGAAGCACCTCATACTCCACTTTGATCAATTTCAATGCGGCCTTGGCGACGGCGGCGCTGGTGGCGGCGATGGCGGCAACCGCATGGCCTTCATACAGAACCTTTTCGCGCGCAAGGACGTTGCGGGTCATGAAGTGATAGTTGGCTGAGCCTTCACCCGCGCCGAAATCGAGGTTGGCGTGGTCCGGCAGATCGTCGCGCGTGACGACGGCTTTGACGCCGTCGAGTTTTAACGCGGCTGACGCGTCGATGCTCTTGATGCGCGCATGCACGTGCGGCGAACGCAGCACGCGCCCGACGAGTTGACCGGCCATCGAGAGATCGGCGCCGAAACGGGCACGACCCGTTACTTTGTCGATGCCGTCCGGCCGCACGGGACGCGTGCCGACAACAGTGAATTCCGAAGTGAGTGGACCTTTGGTGCGTTCTTGCATGGGGGTGGTTCTCGACGGTTTGACGATTTGATGTCAGTTGATTTCACTCAGTATTCGGACGATTCGAATAGTCGATCCAGGTCTCTTGCGCCATGAACGATACAGACGATTTCGACGACGTCATCCTTGATCCTGTAGGCGATCACATACCGATCCACGAACCAGACCCGCACTCCTGCGCCCCATTGCGATCGCGCCACGCCCTTTCCGGGCATTTCAGCCAGACTTAAGGCGGCCTCGGATAACTTGCCGATGTAGGACCGCGCGAAGTCGCCGTCCTGCTCGGCAATCCAATCCCCGATCGAGAGCAGGTCCAGTCGAGCTGATTTTGTGAAGACGACCTTCATGTTTTTTCGAGTGTAGCGTACCGCGCGCGAAGTTCCGCAATGACCTCTTCTGCAGGGATGATTTCGCCTCGATCCGCCTCGTCAAGTCCGACCCGGATCGCATCGCGAAGCTTTTGCTCGAGAGATCGCTTCGTCATCTCGTGCTCTTCCAGCAGAGCCAACCCTTCAAGGACCACGTGTGCGGGATGATCGAATTCTCCACTTTCAACGAGATCGCGGATCAGTTCGGCATAAGGTCCGCCAGCCTTCACATACTCACTATTGTTTCGCTTCAGCGGGGCGCTCATGCGGTGATCTCCATTTATGCTCGAACTCGCCTCACGGCCTCACTTGGCCCCGCATCATGACTGCCCCATCCAGCACGGCGCGGATGATCTTGTCGTGGCGAGTACAACTCGCGTGGCCCTCAGTTTGATAGCGCTATCCATTCCGTGTTCGAGACGCTGTCCGAACAGAGGGCAAGCCTGCGTCCGCAGACGCCGGTTTGACTCGCGGCAACTTCTGTCGGGTAGGCTGAACGCAGCTGCCTCATGCACCCGTTATATTGTTGAGCGCAGCTGAACTTTTGTTGAGCCTCCGCTGGAGTTGGGGCCAGTAAGGATTGCGCGACCAGCCATACGACAACTATTCTCATTTTCGACCTCGCGACTAAATGATGGGCCTTTGTCGATCGTCACACCCGCGCCGGCTGCTTGCGCATATCGGCGGCGGCATCCAACACGGCACGGATGATCTTGTCGTAGCCGGTACAGCGGCAGAGGTTGCCGGCAAGCCAGTAGCGGACTTCGGTTTCAGTCGGGTTGTTGTTCTTTTCGAGCAGTGCCTTTGCGGCAACCAGGAAGCCGGGTGTGCAGATGCCGCACTGGAGCGCCGCGTGTTCCAGGAATTTTTGCTGCAAAGGGTGCAATTTATCACCGCTCGCGAGGCCCTCAATGGTGCCGATGTCTTTGCCGTTGGCCTCGACGCCGAGCATCAAGCATGAGCAGACTAGACGGCCGTCGACGGTGATCGAGCAAGCGCCACAGTCGCCGGTCGAGCAACCTTCCTTCGTCCCAGTCAACCCGAGCTGGTTGCGCAGCATGTCAAGCACGGTTTCGGTTGGATCACACAGCACTTCAATCGGGTCGCCGTTGACCTTCAGTTGCAAATGATGCTTGGCCATCAGTAGAGTCCCTTTACGAATTTGCCTTGTGCGCGTGCCAGCGCATTGGCGATGGTGCGGTGCGCGAGTACGCTCGCGATCTTGATGCGGAATGCCTTGGTGCCGCGTTTGTCATCGATGGGCCGGCAGGCGGCGCTGCAGGCGGTGGCGGCCTCGTCGATGGCAGCGGCATCGACTTTGCTGCCGACCAGAGCTTTGGCAGCGTCCGCCACGACCAAGGCGCGTTCAGCGACGGCGCCGAGCGAGACCCGGGCGGCTGTGCATGTGCCATTTGCATCGAGCGATAGCGTGACTGCACAACCGACCACTGCAATGTCCATTTCTGTGCGTGGAATAAAGCGCAGGTAGGCGTCGCCCGTGGTGGCGCTCTTGGGGGGCAAGAGGAACGAGACGACCAATTCCCCTTTGGTCAGCGAGAGTTTGCGCACGCCAGTGACGACGTCTTCGACAGGCACGTCTCGACGGCCGTCGGGGCCGACAATCGAAGCTCTTGCACTGGACGCGATCAAAGCCGGGACACTGTCAGCCGCGGGCGACGCGTTGCAGAGGTTGCCGCCGAGCGTGGCCCGGCCCTGGATCTGGGTGGAGCCAATCAGGTTGGCGGCTTCGACGAGGCCAGGCCAGGTCGCTTTGAGCTTGGCGTGCTCCTTCAGTTCAGCGCCCGTCACGGCTGCGCCAATGCGGAAACCGCCGGCTTCCTCTTTGATGGCACGCATTTCGCTGATGCCTTTGACGTCGACCACAAGTACGGGGTCGATCATGTCGGTCCGCATCTGGACAAGCAAATCGGTGCCACCGGCCAGGACACGCGCAATCCCAACTTCCGCGGCCAGCAGTTTGGCTGCGTCTTCTGCCGTACCCGGCGATTCATAGCGCATTTGGTCAGTCCTTCAATGAAGGTCGTCTGTCGGGGAAATCCGTCGCCTAGAGTAACGGTCCGTGCGCCGAACGCAACCCGTTGTCTGTTTGGCCGTTGTCTGTTTGGCCATCGAAGACTGCTGACCGCACGTTCAACCCACAGCATGACAAAACAGCTGCGAACCGGCGGATCAAGAATTTGTTCATGACAATTGACGACGTCGTGCGTTTCTTTCGAGACAGACTTCGGCCGGCGTGGTTCAATGCACAGGCTCGAATCCCGCGCAACCCCGGAAAGGTGCTAGAGCTATGACCACTGCCCTCGATATCCATTT
>JAYSUN010000682.1:0-2701 GCA_043719045.1 Hyphomicrobiaceae bacterium
TGCGCCAAAATTGAAACAAGTCGCGGCCATTCAGCAATTTTGGCGCGACGGGCCACGAGCGACGAATGCCGCTCGGGTTCAAAAGATCCAGCTGTCTGAAACCGCGTTGGTTTGCTGACGTCGTCAGCTCAACGCGATATTGGCTGTGCTCTCTGGCAGATCTTCGCCAAAGCAACGCTGGTAGAATTCAGCCACCAGCGGCCGCTCTAGCTCATCGCATTTATTCAGGAAAGTGACACGAAAGGCGAAACCGACGTTGCCGAAGATCTCCGCGTTCTCAGCCCAGGTCATCACCGTGCGTGGGCTCATCACGGTCGACAGATCGCCGTTGATGAAAGCCGAGCGCGTCAGATCCGCGACACGCACCATGTTTGAGACAGTCTTTTTCTTGGCCTCGGTCTTGGCCCAAGACTTCACCTTCGACAGTACAATGCGGGCTTCGTCGTCATGCGGGAGGTAGTTAAGCGCCGACACAATTGACCAGCGGTCCATCTGACCTTGGTTGATCTGCTGGGTGCCGTGATACAGGCCGGATGTGTCACCAAGGCCGATTGTGTTGGTGGTCGAGAACAAGCGGAATGCCGGGTGCGGTTTGATCACCTTTGACTGATCAAGCAGCGTCAATTTTCCTGAGACTTCCAACACGCGCTGAATCACAAACATCACATCTGGACGGCCAGCGTCATACTCATCGAACACGATCGCAACATTGTTCTGCAGAGCCCACGGCAAAATGCCCTCGCGGAACTCGGTGATTTGTTTCCCGTCCTTGAGAACGATGGCATCCTTGCCAACGAGGTCAATGCGCGAGACGTGGCTGTCCAGGTTGACGCGCACGCAAGGCCAATTCAAACGTGCGGCCGCTTGCTCGATGTGGGTCGACTTTCCGGTGCCGTGATAGCCCGTGACCATGACGCGGCGGTTGTGTTTGAAGCCCGCGAGGATGGCGAGAGTCACATCCTTGTTAAACAGGTAGTCCGGGTCGATATCCGGAACGTGATCGGTCGCGTGTTTATAGGCGGGCATTTCCAGATCGCTATCGATGCCAAAGACTTTGCGGACCGAAATGGTTGTGTCTGGGAGGCCCGATGCCTCTGTGGCGTGGGCGGCAGTGCTGGCAGCGCGCATCGTTACGGTGTCCTGAGAACGTGTCTTTGTGGGGCCCCACGGCTGCCACGATGGGTCAGCCTCAGTTTGGTCGGTCAAGCAGTCTGGTCGGTAAAGATCAGTCGCCTTGGAACAGATCAGTCCGACGTTCAATTGTCAAACAAGGCCAGACTGTTTGAGATAGTTATAAGCTTGAATGATCTCGCGCAACTTTTCTTCCGAACGCTTATCGCCGCCATTGGCATCGGGATGGTGCTGCTTCACCAAATCCTTGAACTTGGCCTTGATTTCTTCCTTGGTGGCTTTCTCAGTCAAATGCAAAGCATCCAGCGATTTGCGCTCCAGCGGTTTGACATAACGCTGCGGCTCGTCGCTGGCATCGGTCGTTCGTTTTGCGCGCCACGCAAAGAAGCCATGCGGATCGTTAAGCTTCGGGCCATTCAGACCAGCGGCGGATGGATCTGAGGTTTGAGCTCCGTTCTTGGTTCCGTGCGACCATGCGTTGGCACCGGATTTCCAAGTCGGTCGATGGCCGGTCAACGCATCTTTTTGAAACTTGGCGACATCGCCGTCGCTCATCCCAGTAAAGTAGTTGTAGGAGGCGTTGTACTCGCGGACGTGGTCCGTACAGAACAGGTAGTACTTGCCTTCGTTGTCGCGTCCCATGGGCGCGCGGTGGGCACCGGCCTTGTCACAGCCCTTCCAGTCACAGGGATGGGTCGTCAGCTTGGCCGCGCTGGTACCCGCGGCCTTCTTGGCGCGGAGGCTATCAAAATGTTTCGAGTTGAGTTTCATGGCGACGCACTAAGCCCAAATCCGCGCCCGGATGCAAGGCCTTGACATCCAGGGATTGAAGCGTCGTGGCTCGAGCGACATAGTGCTTAAGAAGGAACCTTAGATGTCCGTTGAGACCGAAATCCGTCACAAACTGATGGTCGCGCTTGAGCCGATCCGCCTCGATATCGTCAACGAAAGCGAGATGCACGCCGGACATCGAAACTCGCCTGGCACCGGCGAAAGCCATTTTCGGGTCTTGATTGTCTCAAAACGGTTCACGGGATTGAGCCGAGTGGCACGCCATCGTCTCGTGAATGAGACACTTGACGGTTTGGTCGGGACCAAAGTGCATGCCTTTGCTCTCAAGGCCTACGCGCCGGGCGAACCCATTGCGTAAGGCGCGGGCTCGATTGGTGCCAGTGCCGCCGCTCAAAACGACAAACCCGGTAGTCCGGGCCACTTGCGTGACCAAGACAACCGGGTTTTGTGACAGGTCTGATCCTGCAGGGCCAGAAACCTGAGCGTCACTCAGCGCGCGATATTGCCCGCGATCTTCGTGAACGTGGTGTTCAGGTTTGTCCCGATCTGTGCCGTTACGGCGATGATGGCGACGGAGATAAGCGCGGCGATGAGGCCGTACTCAATGGCGGTTGCGCCGGATTCGTCGTTCAGGAAGCGGGTTGCGAGAGTTGTCATGGGTCGTCTCCGGTTGCTTGAAGTCACACACAACTGCATGGCGCAGTTGCGGACCAGATGTGCAATCCGGATGCCGACTCAGTTGCCTGCTTGGGCCCTCCAGGCAATCGTCGTGAAGAAA
>JAYSUN010000683.1:0-7482 GCA_043719045.1 Hyphomicrobiaceae bacterium
CAGAGAGCACGGCGCTGGATGGCAGCCCGTGCCGCCCTGTGACGGCGGATACGGCGTTACGAACTGCGATCAAGCAAGTGCGGCGCCCGGACGTGACCATTGGGTGTGGTCCCGTCGATGCAAACTCATACGAAGTGAGCCATCCCATTGCGGTCATTGAAATTCTCTCACCAACCACGCGCAAAATCGATCGGACCTTGAAGCTGCAAGAGGACATGCGCCACCCATCCTTGAAAGTGATCGTGCATATCGACCCCGATGCCATGGATGTCTTGGTGTTCACACGTGGTGCCGACGGTCAGTGGGACCCCGAGCGCCTTCAACCGGCCGATGATCTCGTCCGGATCGCGGCAACGCCGGCGACCGTGCCGCTCGCCGCGATCTACAAGGGCGTGCCGTTGTCGGCCTAAAGCCCCATCGGTAGTGGGTCAGTTTGAAATTTCCGCAGGCCGTTTTTTGTAAGGGCCGCGCTTCTTGGGAGGTTCGGTGTTTTCCTGGGCTTCAACCAACGCAACGATGTCCGACACTTCCCACAGCCGATCCGTGACCCCCGCCGCCATCGCAGGCGACACGCGCAGCGTCTTATGGATGCGGCAGAAGTTGTAATAAACGAAGTGCAGAGCGACCGCGTTGACGTGTTGCTCGATCTTCTTACTGAACCCGTTTGTCAGGCGCGTGAACCGGCGCATATGCATTCGCATCGTCAGGTTTTGGCGCTCAACATAGCTCGTGCTGATGTGCTTCGGGTCTGGCTTGCCTTCGATGACCTTGGTCGTGATCCCGATGCATTCCGCCGGACTGTAGCGCTTCTGGCCTTCGCTCGTCTGTCCGTAAATCTTGATCAGCATGGCGTAATCTATGTCGGCACCGAAGGCACCTTCAACGGCTTCGAGGTAGGGCTTGTGGCCGTCGCTGGTGAGCTGCACGCGGTTGGCCAGACGCGATGCCAGATTGTCGATGAAGAACTTCGCCGTGTCGCCGTCCCGGTCGCCCACGTACCATTGCAAGATCAGCTTCGTATCGGCGTCGATGGCAGTCCACGTCCAAGTGTCACCCGCCCTATCCGGTGCAGACTTTGCAGCAGCGACGTTCTTTTGCTTTGCGTAGGTGAACGACCAGATTTCATCGACTTGAACACGCTTCGCCTTCACATCGCGAACGTGCTCATTGTGGAAGGCCATGCAGGCCGCGCCAACGTCTTCTATTAGCTTCGAGACCGTGTTCTTGCTAACGCCGGCGACGCGCGTGATCGCGCGGATGCTCATGCCTTCACACAGTAAGTGCAGGACATGGGCTCGTTTTTCTGTTGTCAGCTTATTCATACTGACCATAATGCATGACCGATCTAGCTTATGCAAGCACAAATACATTTTATGCTTGCATTTTGTTCGATTCGGCACGATTATGCACGCACAATTCATGGGGAAGCATGCATGCCAGATGAAGATGATGAGCCAACAGGCAAGGCTAAAGGCGGACACGCGCGTAAGGACGCCCTGCCACCAGAGCGCCGCAGCGAAATTGCCAAGCAAGCGGCAGAAGCTCGGTGGAGCGCCGACCCGCTCCCTTTGGTTGAGGACGCTGAAACTGAGGACAGGTTCGTGCTCTACACGAAGCCTGATGGCGTTGATCTTCAGCTTCGCTTTCAGGGAGAGGAGCCGTGGGCCACGCAAAAACAGATGTCTGAACTCTTCGGAATAAAACAGCCGACGATCACCAAGCACATCCGCAACATCTTCAACGACCAGGAGGTCGACGAGAACAGCAATATTCAAAAAATGAATAGTGCTGGGTCCACCAAGCCAGTCGCGATCTACAGTCTCGATGTGATCTTGGCGGTCGGCTACCGGGCTGGATCGAAGGAAGCGATGTTGTTCCGGCGTTGGGCAAGCCAAATTTTAAGGCAATATCTCATGAACGGCTATGTACTTGACACCCCTCGCATGAAAGATCCCAAGCGCAACGACCGCCTGGACGAATTGCTTGAAGAAATCGCGGAGATCAAAGCGTCTGAGGCGAACGTCTGGAAACAAATTCTAGACCTCGTTTCCTACTGCTCGGACTACCACGCCATGACCAAGGGCGAAAAATCTGACTACTTCGCAACCTTCCAGAATGCGATGCATTGGGCGGTGGCAAATGCTACGGCTGCCGAGATCAGATACGAGCGTGTCGACGCTAACAAAGACTATGCGGGCCTGACATCGTTTAAGGGTGAGCAACCCGTCGTGAAAGACGGCAGTTCGGCAAAAGCATTCCTTGGGCATGACGAGATTAAGCGACTGAATACGATTACTAATTTGGCGCTTGGGTTCCTGAAGTCGCAGGCTGAACAGGGGCGGTTGGTTGCCGTTAAGCAATACACTGAAAAACTACGCGAGATCGTGAAGCTGGACGGGCGCCCGATGATTCCAGAGGGACACCGGGGCGAAGTTAGCAAGGACGACGCAGATGAAAAAGTCTCTCGTGAAATCCAAGCCTACCGCCTCAAGCTGACATTGGCGAAGGAGGCAAAAGGCGAGATCGCCCTCGCCGACATTGTTGACAGAGCGAGACTGCTGGTGGACCAAAAGCGATCGAAGAAAAAGAACTGAGGCTAGTTTTTCCATCGTGACTGCGCGGCCCTTTTGGCAATTGCTGCTCGCTGATCTGCTGTCAGCGATTTTGCACGGGCCGCGCCACCCTTAAGCCCGCCACGCCGACCAAGACTTACGGCGGCAGGGTCTTTGCCTTGCTCTTGAGGTGTCGGCGCGCGGTCTTCAATCTCACCCGTGGCGATATCCACGATAGACTTGGCAAGCTGGTTCGCATCGCGAGGGCGCTTCTTGCGCGTTGGTGCTTGTTCGCTCATGCATGATAGATGGCAGCGTTCGCGACGCCGTTCAAGCCGCTGTCAACAGGATCAGATTTCAAACTGACCCACTACCCCCATCTCCAAAGCTTGACCCCGTCACCCCTTTGGGCTCTTTACCGGCCGAACAGCCTGTCCGGTTGAATTTGGCCGTGCGCATTGCGCTTGGTGTGGGCCCCGCACGAGAGATCATGATGACGTCCTCCAAAACACCGAGCGCACCTGAGCGCTACAACGCCCCCGTGGTCGAGAAGACCTGGCAAACCGAGTGGGATCGCCGCGGGCTGCACAAAACCGGCACCGATACGAGCAAACCCAAATGCTACGTGCTGGAAATGTTCCCGTATCCGTCCGGGCGGATTCATATGGGCCACGTCCGCAACTACACCATGGGCGACGTGCTGGCGCGCTACAAAAAAGCCCGTGGTTTCAATGTTCTACATCCGATGGGTTGGGACGCGTTTGGCATGCCGGCTGAAAACGCGGCCATGCAGAACAAGACGCATCCGGCCAAGTGGACCTACGCTAATATTGCGGCGATGAAGGGTCAGCTGAAGTCGATGGGCTTGGCGATTGATTGGGAGCGCGAGATCGCGACCTGCGACCCGTCCTACTATGTCCATCAGCAGCGGATGTTCCTGGATATGCTGAAGCAGGGGCTGGCGCATCGCCGGAAGGGCAAGGTGAATTGGGATCCCGAGGATATGACTGTGTTGGCCAACGAGCAGGTCATCGATGGTCGGGGTTGGCGTTCCGGTGCCCTGGTCGAACAGCGTGAGCTGGACCAATGGGCGTTCAAGATTACCGATTATGCTGACGATCTGCTGCAATCGATCAAGACCCTGGAAAAGTGGCCCGAGAAGGTGCGGGTCATGCAGGAAAACTGGATTGGTAAGTCCGAGGGCCTGATGATCCGTTGGGCGCTGGATCTCAAGACTGCGCCCAAAGGGCAGTCCGAGCTCGAGATTTTTACGACCCGCCCGGATACTTTGTTCGGCGCCTCGTTTATGGCAGTCGCAGCCGATCATCCGCTGGCCAAGGCCGTTGCGGAGAGTAATCCGACGCTGGCTGCATTCTGTGATGAGTGCCGACGCATGGGGACCTCGGCCAAGGACATCGAGACGGCAGAAAAGCTGGGTTTTGATACGGGTGTTCGGGCTGTCCATCCGTTGGACCCGTCGTGGCTGCTGCCGGTTTACGTCGCCAATTTCGTGCTGATGGGATACGGGACCGGCGCGATCTTCGGCTGTCCGTCCGGTGACCAACGCGACATCGCATTTGCCAAGAAGTATGGCCTGCCGATCCTACCCGTTGTGGTGCCCAAGGACGAGCCGGCACGGGGCAAGGCGTTGGCCGCGATCCACGAAGGCATTGCCTTTAACGGCGACGGCGTCATGGTTCACTCGCGCTTTCTGGATGGAATGGACCCGAAATCGGCGTTCGACGCGGTGGCTGAAAAACTGGCGAGCGAGAAGCTGGCGGGCAAGCCGGTGGCCGCGCGCAAAACCAATTATCGGTTGCGCGATTGGGGGATATCGCGGCAGCGCTATTGGGGTTGCCCGATCCCGGTGGTGCATTGTTTGACGTGTGGCGTGGTGCCGGTGGCCGACAAAGATCTGCCGGTGACACTGCCGGATGATGCGACCTTCGATCTGCCCGGCAATCCACTGGATCGACATCCGACCTGGAAGCACTGCCCGTGTCCGAAGTGCGGCAAGGCTGCCACCCGCGAAACCGACACGATGGACACGTTTGTCGATAGTTCCTGGTACTTTGCGCGCTTCACATCCCCCGCTGCCAAGACCCCGACCGAGCAGGCGGCGTTGGACTATTGGATGCCTGTCGATCAGTACATTGGCGGCATCGAGCACGCGATTTTGCACTTGCTGTATTCGCGCTTCTACTATCGCGCGATGGGCGCCAGTGGCCATGGCGGCAAGCAGAACCTGAAAGAGCCGTTTGCTGCCCTGTTTACGCAGGGCATGGTGGTGCACGAGACCTACCGGCGCGCGGGCACTGAACGGCCGGAGTGGTTGCTGCCGACCGAGGTGAGGTTTGCAGGCGAAGGCGATGCACGCCAAGCCACTGAGATCGCGACCGGCAAAACGGCGGTGATCGGCTCAATCGAGAAAATGTCCAAATCGAAGAAGAACTTGGTCGATCCGGACGACATCATTGCCGCTTACGGCGCCGACTGCGCACGTTGGTTCATGTTGTCGGACAGCCCGCCCGAACGTGACGTGATCTGGACCGAGGCTGGGGTTGCGGGGGCTGGCCGGTTCATTCAGCGGATCTGGCGCATCACCGAAGAGGTGGCCAACGGTAAAGGCGCGCCCAAGAATTTGGCAAAGCCCGCTTCGTTCAACGACGATGCGATGGCGCTCCGCAAAGCGGCTCACAAGGCTCTGCACGCTGTGGCTGTGACAATTGAGGGTTTGCGCTTTAACGTTGCCGTAGCTCAGATTTATGAGTTGACCAATGCTCTGGCGGCGGCTGTATCCAAACCAGGAACGGAGGCTGCAACCACGTGGGCAATCCGCGAGGCTACGGAAATCTTGGTGCAGATTTCGGCGCCGATGATGCCACATCTGGCCGAACAGTGTTGGGCGCGGCTTGGATACAACACCTTGGTCGCAGAAACGCCATGGCCGGTTGCGGAAGCTGAGCTGCTGGTCGATGATACCGTGATCGTTGCTGTTCAGGTGAACGGTAAGCGGCGCGAAGAATTGATTGTAGCACGGACGGCAAGCAAAGAGCACGTTGAGGCTGAGGCCTTGAAACTCGATGCGGTTGTGCGGGCGTTGGCGGGTCAAAAGCCCAAGAAAGTCATTGTCGTGCCAGGTAAGATCGTGAATATCGTTGTCTGACCTGGCAGTGGATGACGGTGCCGCGAATTCGAGGGAATTGTGCTGGTGTTGAAAAGAGGGCTACGCGCGCGGGTTGTTGCCCGTTATGGGCAGGAGAGCACAGCTCTTCTGGACCCTCGGCTGCGCCTGAACCATGACCGGACAGGTTTGGCCGGGTGTGCTGATCAAGTGAGCTCCAGAGGCAGCAGCACCATGCGCGTGGGCGCCGCCTTGTTTGTCGCCCTCGCCATCGGCCTCGGTGGCTGCGGCACCTCGGGGTTCCAACCGCTTTACGCTACCGGCGCGAACGGTGAGCGCACCGACGCCAAGCTGGCGGCACTTGATATCGCACCGGTGCCAGGGCGGGTTGGTCAGCGCATCCGTAACGAACTGTTGTTCAACAAGTCTGCGTCGGGAGATCCGAAGCCGGCAGTCAAACGCGTTGAAATCAAGTTGACTGAGTCGCTGTTCACCACACTCGCCGACACCAAGGGCGACTCGGCAGGACAGACCTACCAGATTGAAGCGGTATATCGCATTGTCGACATCGCAACTTCAAAAGTCGAAAGCGAAGGTCGCAGCGTGGCCCGCGCAAACTTCGAGCGATTTCAGTCCATCTACGCAAACGTGCGCGGACGCGAAGACGCCGAGAACCGTGCAGCCGGCGTCATCGCCAACGATCTCAAGACACGTCTTGCGGTGCATTTGTCGCGTGGGTGACGCTTGGCGGCCCTTGGCTTAGAATCGTCTCGCCCGGTGTTGAATGACTGGGAGACCGGTAACGTGTCACCGATAGCTGCCGCGACGGGCCCCCGATCAGTGAGCCCTCAAGCCCCCATCATTGAAGTACGCGCACTATCCAAGCGGTTCCGCAAATCGCTAGATCTTGCAGGCAAGATAGCCGCGCGGCTTGGCTCCAACATCAAAGAGGAAACCGTCCACGCCGTCGACACGGTGTCGTTGTCCGTGGCGAAAGGTGAAGTGGTTGGTCTCGTCGGCGAATCGGGCTGCGGTAAATCCACGCTCGGGCGCATGATTGCGGGACTGTTGGCACCAACAGAGGGCGAGGTGCTGTTCAAAGGCCAGAACCGGGACGGTCTGCAGGGTGATGCCGCGAAGGCTGCGCGACTGGCCATCCAGATGATCTTTCAGGACCCCTATGCGTCACTCAATCCGCGAGCACGGGTTGCCAGTATTGTCGGTGAGGCGCCGTTGGTGCATGGCCTGACAACACGTGCGGGACAAGCGGCTTATGTCGCCGATATGCTTGACCGCGTGGGTCTCGATCCATCGTTTGTGAAGCGCTATCCGCACCAATTCTCAGGCGGGCAACGCAGCCGAATCGGGATTGCGCGTGCGCTGGCTGTGAAGCCCGAGTTTCTGGTTTGTGACGAGGCCATCGCGGCCCTCGACGTCTCCATCCAAGCGCAGGTCATCAATCTGTTTATGGATCTGCGCGAGCAACTGGATCTGACCTATTTGTTCATCTCGCATGATCTCGGCGTCGTCCAGCATATCTCGGATCGCGTCGTCATCATGTACCTGGGGCGCGTCGTCGAAACCGCCCGAACGGATGAACTCTTTGCCGGTCCCAATCATCCGTATGCCCAAGCCTTGTTTGCAGAAATCCCGCGGCTGACCACGGGGCGGCGGACGTTCCATCCGGTCAAAGGTGAAATCCCATCGCCACTCGATCCGCCTCCTGGATGCCATTTCCATCCGCGTTGTCCCAACGCTATGGCGCGCTGCCAAGAGGCGGCCCCGCCGCTGCGCGAGATCGCGCCG
>JAYSUN010000684.1:0-2694 GCA_043719045.1 Hyphomicrobiaceae bacterium
AGTTTTGCGCTCATCAGGAACGCCGGCCAGTACACCGCGTGGAAGCGCGTGATGTCCTTGCCGATGACGTGCACGTCAGCTGGCCAGTACTTGGCACGCTTGTCTTTGCCATCGCCGTTGAGAACGCCGGTCGCCGTGACGTAGTTGTTGAGCGCATCGACCCAGACGTACATCACGTGCTTCGGGTTGCCCGGCACTTTGATGCCCCAGTCCAGCGAGCCGCGCGAGATCGCCAGGTCCTTCAGCCCGCCTTCGACAAAGCTGACGATCTCGTTGCGCCGCTCAGCTGGCAGAATGAAATCCGGATGCGTCTGATAATGCGCCTGCAGCTTGTCTTGATAGGCCGAGAGCTTAAAGAAATACGTCTCCTCCTCGGTCCATTCCACTGGCGAGCCTAGCGGTTCGCGGCGCACGCCATCAGGGCCGACAATGGTTTCGGCCTCCTCAAAATAGGCTTCCTGGCGCACCGAGTACCACCCCTTATAGGTCGCGAGGTAGATGTCGCCGTTCGCCTCCATCCGCTGCCAAAGCGCAGTGCACGCCTCGTGGTGGCGCGGCTCGGTGGTGCGGATGAAATCGTCATAGGCGCACTGCAGCACGTCCTCCATCGATTGGAACACGGCCGAGTTGCGGTCGGCCAACTGTTGTGGCGTCACGCCCTCCTTGATTGCGGTCTGCTTCATCTTCAGGCCGTGCTCATCGGTGCCGGTCAGATGCAGCACATCCGCCCCATCGAGCCGCTCAAACCGGGCAATCGCGTCGGTCGCAATCGACGTGTAGGCATGGCCGATATGCGGCACGCCATTGGGATAAAAAATCGGAGTCGTGATGTAAAACTTGCGGGCGTCGGCCATGGGATCCTCTCGAGGCGCCGACGCCTCCTGAGGCGGTGACGCAGCATGTTTTGCCGATGCTTTCCCATACGTGATGAATGCTAGCAAGCCCGCCAAGCTGACCGCGCAGCCTATCGATTAAATCGTTGGCGTGGGTCCACTCGGGACCCAATGATGTTCAGAGAGCGGTTCGAGTTGTGACCGCGTCGCCACACCGTCGATTTTTAACTAACTGTTTATGCTGAAGGTCTGGACGACGAAACAGCTTTCAGTTTGAACTAATCCGGTCGGTGTGCGTGTGTGCGGGGGCTACAATGATTTTTCGTAAGTTGGTGCAACGGATTGCACCAGTTTTGGCAATCGCTAGCACCATCGCCGCTTGCAGTTCACAGTTCGACAACTTGCGGACACCAACACCGACCCAAGTTGCTGAGTACGCATCGGATGTAAGCAAGGTTACGGTATTCGATGGCACGACGCAGCGGCAGATGTATTCGTCGGAGTATTTGCTCGCCAGCATCAACTTTACCAACCAGCGATGCGATGAATTCTTCGATAAACTTGCCCGCTTTCAGCAGGATTCGAGCTTTGCCGACAAAGTTCTGGCCTCAGCCATCGCGGCGGGAACACCGTTGATGGCGGCCTACAGAGTCGGCGAAACCGCCATCGCCGCCACCGGCGCGGCACTCGCACTGACCCAGAATGTCAACAAATTCACCAGCGAAATCTATGCTTATTCAGCTCACGCCGGGCAGCTCCGTCGCCACGTCAAAGATCAAATGGCCGATTTCCTGCGCAACCGCGAAGGGGACTGGTCGAACGGCAAGCTCAAGCTGGAGACGTGCAAAGCGGTGGGCGGCTGTTACAACGAGCTGGAGCGTATGGTGTATGTGCGCGGGCAAGCCCAGGCCTATGCCAACATCTGCTCGGTGACCAACCTCAAAACCATCGTCGAGTCCTCGCTCAACAACACTAAATCGACCTGTGACCGGCCCGGCACGGGCACGTCGATCGGAGCGGCCGCCCTGTCTGGAAGCTCCGCCAACTGCGAGTCAAAGTCAAAGGAGGTTGTTGCCGCAGCGGTCTCGACTCAAAGCAAAGGTAAAAAGTGACGTCACGATATTAACGTAAGCTTTCCTTACCTAATTGACAGCGTGGCCGGATGGGTGTTGTATGATACCTTAGTTGGACGTGAGAACGCGCAACCTGCCGAGGCATCGCATGACGAAGCACAGTGCCCCCCTTCACGGAGCAAGTCTCAGCGATAAATTCGACCTGAGCGAGCACCGGCAGTTGCTGACGGGCACGCAGGCGATTGTGCGGCTGGCGTTAATGCAACGGGCGCGGGATGTCGCTGCCGGGCTGAACACGGCGGGGTACATCTCGGGCTATCGCGGCTCGCCCATCGCCGGCCTCGAAGCGGCGTTCCAGCGCGCGCACAAGCTGACCGACGCCAACCACATCAAATTCCAATCCGGCCTGAACGAAGACCTTGCGGCCACTGCGATCTGGGGCACCCAGCAGGCGGAATTGCGCGGCGAAGGCAAGTACGACGGCGTGTTCGCGATCTGGTACGGCAAGGGCCCGGGCGTTGACCGCTCCGGCGACGTGTTCCGCCATGCCAACCACGCGGGCACCTCCAAGAACGGCGGCGTGCTGGCCTTGATGGGCGACGACCACACCTGCGAAAGCTCAACCTCAGCGCACCAATCGGAATTCGCGTTCGTCGATGCGATGATCCCGGTGCTCAACCCAGCCGGCGTGCAGGAAATCCTCGATTACGGCCTGCTCGGCATCGCGCTGTCGCGCTATGCCGGGGTCTGGGTCGGCCTGAAATGCGTCAAGGACAACATCGAGAGCA
>JAYSUN010000685.1:0-7476 GCA_043719045.1 Hyphomicrobiaceae bacterium
TGATGCGATCGACCAGCGCCTTCGGAAAGCGGAACTCCTTGTCGAGAATGGCCTCAACAGTCGGGCGATCCTTGGCCAGTTCCTGCCAGGCTTTCAACATCGCCGTCTTGATGCCGGCAACAGCCTTCGGATTCTCGGCCAGCCATTTCTCATTGGCAAAGATACCGTCGACGGTGTAGCGCTGCGGATGCTCGGCGAGATAGCCTTTCGCGAGCGTCACAGGCTTCACGGCCGACGCTTGCACCGATGTCGTGAACGGCTCGATAATGCACGCCGCATCAGTGTTGCCGACGTCGAGCGCTGCTTGCATCTGAGGGAATGGATTGAACAGCGGGGTGATGTCCTCCCACTTCAGACCGGCCTTACCGACCCACTCGCGCACCGATAACTCGCACAGGCCACCTGGCGGCCCAAGCATGACCTTTTTCCCCTTGAGATCAGCCAGCGACTTGATGCCGGATTTTTCGCTTGCCAGGATCGTGCCCCAGAGCAAACCATTTTTGAAGTCTTCGCGTTCCATACCGATGAAGAAACGGTACGGCTGGCCTTGCTGCCGTGCAATGGCAATCGGCGTGGGTGCGGCATAGCCGATATCAGCTGAACCACCAGCGATCGCGGCAGCAACCGCGGGGCCGCCCGGAACGGCCACCAGTTCGACCTCGAGGCCCTCCGCTTTGAAATAGCCCTTCTCCTGAGCGAAGAAGAACGGAATCAATGTCGTCGACTTCAGATAGGCAAAGCGAATCTTCTGCTGAGCCGCAACTTCCGGCGCGAGAGCACCGAGCCCCACGACTGCCACAAGTGCCGCGCCGAACAGTCCGCACCTCGACGATTTGGATCCAAGCATGACGTTTCCTCCGTTTGACGTTTTCTTATAGTGCATGATTGGCCTTAGGCATCGCCCGGATCAAGCCCAAGACTTCAGCCCGCAGTCGCAAATACTCAGGTTCGCCCCGGGTCGTGATCTGATCCCGAGGTCGGTTCAGTGTCACCGGTATCTCATGGATCACGGCGGTCGGGCGTTGTGACAGTACGACGATCCGATCGGCCACATAGACGGCTTCATCGACGTCATGGGTCACAAGTACGCAGGTTTTCTTGAAGCGCCGGGCCAACTCCAGCAGCAGATCCTGGAGTTCACCACGGGTCTGCGCGTCGACCGCTGCCAACGGCTCGTCAAGCAGGAGCAAGCGCGCATCAGCTGCCAAGGCACGGGCTATAGCCACGCGCTGCTGCATGCCGCCAGACACCTGCCACGGATAGTGGGCCTCGAAGCCCTTCAAACCGACCACCGACAACGTCTCCATGGCCACCGCGCGCTTGGCGGCCGCCGACCCCGTCATCACCCGGCGCATGCCGAACAGGACGTTGTCGACGTTCCGCAGCCACGGCATCAATGAGCGGCTGTAATCCTGGAACACCACGGCCAGGCCTGGCGGCGGCTCCTTGATGCGCTTGCCGTCGAAGCTGATCTCGCCCCCATCGGCTTCAAGCAATCCGGCGAGCGTCATCAACAGCGTCGTCTTCCCACAGCCGGATGGCCCGACGATCGATAGAAATTCACCCTCCCGCGCCACCAATGTCAGGTCGCCGATCACGCGCACCGCGCCGAAGGCTTTGGTGACATGGCGTGCTGTCAGCAGTCCACCTGCAGCGCCCCCCGGCTGGCTCATGATCGGTCCCGCAGCAAGACTGCAGCCTCACGTGCTGCCTCCACCGCCGCCGACTGATGCGGGAGCAAAACCGGTGGCGGCAAACCCGCCATCCGCAACGCGATCGGATTGTCGACGCCTGCCGATCGCCCGACCAGTACCTCAAAGATCGGCAACGCCAGGAACGGCGCTGATGGCGCGTGATAGCCACCCTCATGCGACACCACCAACCGCCCGCCACACAAGGCGGTCGCGGCCTGCTGCATCGCAGCCGTCATCCAGCGAAAATCCTCAGGCCCCAGAACCATCCGACCGAGGGCATCATGATTGCCCGCATCCAGGCCGCACGCGACAAAAATCATCTCAGGCTTGAAGGCTGACAGCGCCGGCAAGACAATGCGGTCGAACGCTGCACGATAGGCGCCGGTGCCCGATCCGGCCGGCAGTGGCACGTTGATACAGGTGCCCACACCCTGGCCCGCACCGACTTCGCCGACGGCTCCGAACGGGCCTTGTGCCGCTTGGGGAAAGACGCCCTCTTGATGCAGAGAAATCGTCAACACCGATGGATCTGCGTAAAAGATCTTCTGCGTGCCATTGCCGTGGTGCACGTCCCAATCTACCACTGCAATGCGCGACAACCCGTGTTTTGACTGCGCCGCCCGCGCTGCAATCGCGATGTTGTTGAAGATGCAGAACCCCATGCTGCCGTCGGCGTCGGCATGATGACCCGGTGGCCGGACCAACGCATAGGCCGTTGTCACCCGGCCTGCCAGCACGGCCTCGGTAGCAGCCATCGTTGCACCAGCGGCAAGCACCGCAATCTCATAACCACCCGGACCGATGAACGCGCTGAAGCCAAGCTGTCCGCCACTTCCAGCCGACAGGCCTTGCACCTGCTCGACGTGCTTGGCCGTATGCACGCGTCGAAGATCCGCCTCCGTCGCTGGCTCCGGCGTCATGGCAACGAGATGCTGCGAAAACCCGGTGGCATCGAGCAGGTTCTTGATCCGCCGCTTGGCTTCAGGGTTCTCGGATGCTTCACCTGGCTGCACCCACCCCATCGCCCGCATCGGTCCGGCAAACGTCCCACTATCGAACCACATCAAGCGCTCATGCCAGACCAATGCCGTCGTCATGGCTTCAACCCTTCTGGGCAGCGGTGAGCGCTGCATCGAGAATAGCGACGGTCTCATCGACATGCGCCGTGGTGAACGTGAGCGGTGGCGATAAAATCACCTTACCCGCCTGCCAGCGAATGATTGCGCCACGCTCACGAGCCGCCATAGTCAACTTGCGACCAAACGGATCGGTTGGGAGGAAGGGCTCCTTGGTCTTGCGATCCTTGACCAATTCAATCGCCAGCATCAAGCCCTTGCCACGGACATCGCCGATCAACTCCTGGCGCTCTGCGAGCTTGTGCAGCTGCTGTTTGAAATAAGCGCCGACCGATGCTGCGTTCGCGGGCAGGTTTTCATCCTGCACGATCTTCAAACACGCGAGCGCTGCGGCGCATGCCAACGGGTGCCCGGAGTAAGTGTAGCCATGCATGATGCCAGCCATCGGGTGCTGGCGCTGCCACGCTTTCTCCACCCGCGCATTGACCATGGTTGCACCGAGCGGCACGTAGCCGGAGTTGATGCCCTTGGCCAAACTCATGATGTCCGGCTTGACGGCCCAGCCGCGTGAACCGAATAGGCTACCGGTTCGGCCAAAGCCCGTGACCACCTCATCGGCGATCAACAGCACACCGTGCTGGTCACAAACCGCTCGCACCAATGGCCAGTAATTCGCAGGCGGAACGACAACGCCACCGGCGCCCTGAACCGGCTCGGCAATGAACGCAGCAACGGTATCAGGTCCCTGAAACTGGATCGCGCGATCTAGTTCCTCAGCACAAATGCGCCCGAGTTCGTCATGATCCGACGTCCAGGGATTGCGATAGAGATATGGGGTCTCGACGTGAAAGAAGCCTGGCACGAGTGGCTCATAAACGCGCCGATGAACGCCGGTTCCGGTCGCTGACATGCCGCCGAAGTGGACCCCGTGATAGCCGAGTTTCAGCGAGATGATCTTGGTCCGCTCGGGCTGGCCCTCCAACTTCCAGTACTGCCGAGCGAGCTTGAACGCGGTCTCGTTGGCGTCCGACCCGCCAGACGAAAACAGCACCTTGGTCATGTTCTCAGGCGCCAGCATTTCGCTCAACAGCGCTGACAGCAAAATCGCAGGTGGGTTCGATGTCCCCATGAAGGTTGCGTAGTAGGCCAGCTTATCGAGCTGTTCGATGATCGCGCGCTTCATCTCGGGCCGATTGTGCCCGATGTTGACGTTCCATAACGCTGCGACGCAGTCGAGATACTTTTTGCCATCGGCATCGTAGATATGCACGCCATCGCCGCGCGCCACGATCATTGGTGGGTCGGCCTCGCTCACCTTCGGATCACCCATCGGGTGCCATTGGTGCCGCGCATTATGGGCTTTCAGATAGTTGAGTGACTTGATCTCATCCACGCCGCAACCTCCGCTGCAAATCGATTATCGTCCGAAGCTGCCCTGGCGCGCGGACTGAGATCCGCGGTCCGACACTCCGGCTTACTTTCCGTACTTTTTCCAGTACCCGCCGAACAGGGCGTCCTCGCTTGGCCGATCCTCATGAATGGTGGTCACAAGGTGGGTGATATTGACAAAATTGGTCCAATTGAGATTGTCGGAAAACGAATTCCCCTGCCACGTGCCGCAGCCCATCGTCAGCGTAAATGGCAACGCGTTGTCATAGCCACCGCCATTGCCGAACGTGTGCGCCTGATTGACCAGCACACGCACGACGTCGATGTCGGCGGCAAGTTCGCGTGCGTGACCGAGATCTTGTGTGTGAATGCCGCACGAGTGGCCGCGGCCTTGATAGTTCAGAATGGCCGTGGTGATGCGTTTGGCATCCTGAAAATCCTCGGCACGATAGATGGTCAGCACCAGCGACAGTTTTTCCCCAGACAGCGGATAGGTTTTGCCGATCCCGGTTTCCTCAGCCATCACAAACTTGCAGCCCTCTGACTTCGGGCCTAATTCGAACACCCGGATGAGCGCCTCGGGCCCCTGGGCGATGACGGCACGATTGAGTTTGCCGTCAACCCAGAGCCGATCCACGATCCGCTGACGCTCTTGACCGCTGGCCAGGTAGCCACCCTCCTTGATCAAGGCCTGGATGGCTTGGTCATAGATCGCAGCAACGATGACGAGCGCATTTTCCGACGAACAACTGGTCGCATGATCAAAACATTTCGACAGCATGATTTTGTGGGCGGCATCTGCGAGGTCCGCCGAAGCATCGATGATGACGGGCACATTGCCGAGGCCGACACCGAGGGCCGGTTTGCCGCTCGAGTAAGCGGATTTCACATTCGCCTGACTGCCCGTTGCGACGACGAGATCCGCGAGCTGCATGAGGCGCTGCGTCGACTGACGCGTGACCGGCGCGGGTAGAATCTGCACGAGATCCTCTGGCAGACCAATTTTCTTCAGCTCCGCGCGCATCCCTGCGACTGATGCAGCAGATGCCGCGTAAGCCGTGGGTGGCGGTGCGACAATGACAGCGTTTCCACCCTTCAACGCCATCATCGCATTGTTCACCGGTGTCGCATTCGGATTCGTCGACGGTGTGACCGCTGCGACCACCCCCACGGGTTTGGCCCATTTGACGATTCCCTTGTCCGGGATCTCTTCGACAATCCCCGTCGATTTTGCGCGCAGCAGATCCCGCAATGTGCCGAAGGTTTTGCGTTGGTTCTTGATGACTTTGCTCTCGACCTCGCCGATGCCCGTGACTTCGACGGCGTGAAGCGCGTAGCGGCGTGCGTGGTCCGGTCGGTAAATCGACCACGCCAAACCCGTGACGGCTTCATCGATGCGGGCCTGTCCGCTGGTTTCAATCTCGTGCGCATAGATCGTCATGGCGGCGCGCGCACGGGCGATGAACACCGCAACGGGGTCATCCGCTGCACCGCCAGCGGGCGCGATTGTTGACTTGGCTGTGGCCATGATCTGGTCTCCGTCAACGCAGCAAACAGGCTTCAAGGATGAATGGTGATCGAGACAGATGTCAAATGAGCCGCGACATGCAGGACTTACCTTGACCGTTTTTGGCGCCATTCAAGCGCGGTCCCGAGAATGCCCTTCGGCATGTAGATGATGAACAGGATCAACAGCAACCCATAGATCAGTTGATCAAGCGCCAATGCGGCATTGCCGAACACGGCCTTCAGGGTGCCGGAGCTTTGGATGACCACGCGCAGTCCTTCCGACAGAAGTTGCGTAAAGACCGCGCCAACGGTCGGCCCAAGCAAGACCCAAAGCCCGCCCGCAATACACGCGAAGACCATATTGAGTGAAATGCCGAGCCCGGCGATCGTGTCCGGACCGATATACATCTGGTATTGGCCGAAGACGGCGCCGCCCAAGGCACACATGCCCGCGGACAAAGCGGTGATCTTTAGCTTTTCGCGCATCACATCGATACCGACGCTGGCGGCCGCATCCTCGTCTTGGCTGGCCGCGTCGAGGGCATAGCGATCCATTGAGCGGTCGACCCGCAGCCAAACCCAGAGGCCAAACAACCACAGAGCAAACGCCACATAGAACGCCAACACACGATCCGGCTCAAACTGTGCTGCATAAAGCGAGATGCCCTCGCCAGAGCGCTTTGGCTGAGTGCCAAGCGAGCCGCCCGTGAAGTCCCGCAGGCCGACGATGCAGAGACGGACGAACTCCGTCAGCGCCAGTGTCATCAAGCCGAAGTAGTGGCCGGTAATGCGCAGCTTGAAACAGGGATAGCCGATGAGCACGCCGACTACGACCGCAAAGGCAATGCCCACGGGGATCCCGAGCCATGGCGTCAAGCCGGCAAAGTTCCAAAGCAACGTCGCGGTGTAAGCCCCAATGCCCGTGAACGCGCCGTGCCCGAGCGAGGTCAGACCAAAGCGCCCCATCAACGACCAACTGGTGTAAATGAACGACCACAGCAGGATCTGAATGATCACGTGAAGATAGTATTTTTCACCACCTGGGAAGGCAAAACGGATCACGATCGGTATGCAGGCGATCGCCAGCAATCCACCCCAAGCCCACGGCCGCGTCGCAGGCAACAACGCACTCATGATTTGGCTCCGAACAGGCCTTGGGGTCGAATGCAGACGGCGACGATGAAGAACAGAAACGCGACTGCGTAACCCCATTCGGTCGCAACACACGAGCCGCCGATGGCAATAAACTGCGCAATGATAAACGCTGCGACGAAGCCCCCGATCATGTTGCCGAGACCACCGAGCACGCAGATCATGAACGTCAGCGGCCCGAATTGCAGGCCGATGTGCGGATAGATGTCGTATTGAAGCACCATCAAGACCGCGGCAAGACCGGCAAGGCCGCCGCCAATTGCCGACGTGACCAGATAGATGCGCTTCTGATCAACGCCCATCAATGGCATGATCTGGCGGTCTTGTGAGATCGCACGGATGGCTGTGCCCATGTACGTACGGGTCAAAAACAGCCAGAGCGCCAGCATGCCCAGCAATGAGACGCCAAAGGTCAACAAGCGGGACCAGGCGAAACTCATGTCCGCCAAATTGAGCGACCCCATGCGGATGCCCACATTCTTGAACTCGACCCCAAAAGCCATAGTCGCTGAGGCTTGCAAAAAGAACAGCACGCCACCGGTGACCAATAACTGATTGATCGGGGCCTGATCCAGCACCGGCTCAATGACCAGTTTGTGCATCAGCGCTGCGACCGCGGCGACAATCAGGATGCCAATCAGTGCCGCCAGCAGAAA
>JAYSUN010000686.1:0-23742 GCA_043719045.1 Hyphomicrobiaceae bacterium
TTCAGCAATTTTGGCGCGACGGGCCACTAGGCGCGCCGCAACTTCTGCAGCAGGATCGTTGCCGCCGCGAGTGCAAGCCCGATCGGCACGTTGTTGCCCATGGTCACGCCGATGGACTTCATCAAGGCGACGGGATGATCGATATCGAGCCCGGACAATGGTTTCAGGATGGCGTTGAGAAAGCTCGGGAACACGAACAACAGCCCCGCGACCAAAAACAAGGCGGATTCGACCAGACGGCTCTTTTTCAGGAACCGACCCTGGAAGGCAAACGCCAGCAGGGTGATTCCGATCGCCGTCTCAAGCGTGATCTCGACAATGTCAAACCAATTGCCGCCCTTTGGGACTTTCAACAACAAACCAATGCCGAGGGGATCACAGACGAAGACGAACGGCACCAGGAAAGCCGGCATCGTGTATTTCCAGGATTGCAGTGTGGTTTTGTAGGGCGAACCTCCGGTGATGGCCGCAGCTGCAAAGGGCGACAACGCGGTTGGCGGCGAGACCTCGGACAGGACGGCATAGTAGAAGATGAACATATGCGCTGCGTAATCGGGCACACCGAGTTTGATCAGGGCGGGCGCTGCGATCACGGCACACATGATGTAGCTGGCGGTCACGGGAACCGCGAGGCCGACGACCCAAACGATCAGCCCGGTGTAGATCGCGGTCAACACGAGATTGCCCGCGGCATAGCCGATGATGATGTCGGCAAACCGTTGCGCGAGACCCGTCAACGTGACGACGCCAACGATGATGCCAGCGCAGGCGCAGGTGATCGCGACGTTGAGGACGCCGGTGGTGCCCTCGGCAAATGCCTTCTTCAACTTTGGCGGAGTCAACGCCGTGTCACGGCGGAGATAGCTGACGGCGATGCCGAAAATGGTGGCCCAGAACACGCTGAGCACCGGCGAGAAGCCGAGCAGCATAAAGACGATGATCGCCAACAAAGACGAAAAGTGGAACCAGTACATCTTAGTGACGCGCCACAGATCACCCTTGGGCACCATCTGCTCGTCGTGACCGCCAGCGCCGGCATATTTCCGTGAGTCCAATTCAACCATCACCAGGATGGCGTAATAGTAGAGGATGGTTGGAATACAGGCCATCCAGATGACGTCGAGATAGGAGATTTTCAGGTATTCAGCGATCAGGAAGGCGGCCGCACCCAACACGGGCGGCGAGATGATGGCGCCGAGGCCGCCAGCTGCCAGGAGGCCGCCGGCTGCGTTCTTCTCATAGCCCGCCTTCTGCAACATTGGATAAGCTACGGTGCCGATGGTGACGGTGGTGGCAACGCCTGAGCCCGACGGCCCACCCATCAGGAACGACGACAAGACGACCGCGCGCCCCGCGCTATTGCGCTTGCCGCCCATAGCTGCAAACGAGAAGTCGATGAAGAATTTACCTGCGCCAGAATACTGCAGGACAGCGCCGTAGATCGTGAACAAAATGATCAGGCTCGACGAGACATCGACGGTGGTGCCGTAGACCCCTTCAAGTGTCATATAAAGGTGCCCAATCAGCCGCTCGAGGTCATAGCCCTTGTGCGTCCAGGGTGCAGGCAGATATTTGCCGGCCAGCGCATAGGCGATGAAAACCAGAGCCACAACCGGCATGATCCAGCCAGTGGCGCGGCGCGTGCCCTCAAGCAACAGCCCGATGAAGACCAGGCCAACAACAAAGTCGAGTCTGGTCGGCAGGATGGCGCGCTCGCCGAAGTCGTCACCGCTGGGGATGACACTGTCGACCATCGTGATGTAGGCGACCACGCCGATGCTGAGAAGGGCCGCCAGCCAGTCGAACCAGGTGATCCGATGGCGCATGGATTTGACCATCGGAAACATCAGAAACACCAAGGCCATGACGATCGCCACGTGGACGGGGCGGAGGATGTAAGTCGGCACAATCGGTGCCCAGCCGAAGGGCGGTGCTCCGGAGGCCGCGCAATACAGATGAAACAGGGATGAGAGGATCGCCGCCCAAATCAGGAACTGGCCAACCGCCCCGCCCATTTTGTTAGTGGCGCCTTCGTCCTCCTCAATCAATTCCGTGATCTTGGCCTGGGTTGCGGCGTCGAGTTCAACGTCGGTTAAAAGCGCGGGCGTTGCCGGGCCGGGTGCTGCCGGTGATGACGGTGTTCCAGACATAGTGCAGTCCCCCAACCCGACCTTTGCGGCCCTTGGTTCGACCCTAGCGGGAAACGTCGCAACTGCCTACCGGACACTTAGGAGACCGCCAACAACCAGCGCTCCACTCTGCCTTGGTGTTCCGGAGTTTTCGGCGCCAGCAGCCTCGGCCTTGAATGCTTTGGCCTTGTGCGGAACCATTCGTGATGCAGTGGTGGCGGGACTTCGCTACGACCGGGCTCACCAATGCGGTCCGCAGCGGAGGCTGCCCCGGCCGTGGCGAGACCTGCGCGTTCGGCGGCAGGTGAGCCTCAGCTGAACTCACCACAAACGAGCATGACCATCGTGACAGTGTCTGCTTTTCGACTCACACTTTGCGAGCCCTCACGATACTGGCTCCACTCGGCCCCGCTCCGAAAAGGACTGTTACATCATTGAATCCGGCCTCTTCGAGCCATGCGCGGTGTTCGGACTCGGTGTAGGATTGGCCATCGTCGTAAAGGCTGAGAAAAACGAGATTCATGCCGACGGCGGACGCTGGCGACAGCCGGGCGTCATCCAGTACATGGCCGATGATGAAAATCTCGCCGCCAGAGCGCAGTGCGGCGCCGATATTGCGCAGAGCGAGGCGCGCCTGATCCGAGGACAGAACTTGCAGCAGATAGCGCAGGACAGCCACATCGTGCGTGCCTTGAGGTGGCGCGGCGAGAACATCCGTCGCCACGACGTCGACCCGTTGCGTGAGACCAGCTGTTTCAACGAACGTCTTCGCGATCGCAGCGACCTTCGGCAATTCCACAACGGTTGCCTGGAGAGACGCACAGGTCTGGCAGGCTGCGATCGCGACGCCGCCCGAGCCGCCGCCGACATCGAGGAGTCTCTCGAAGCGATCGAACTTGAAACCGGTCGCCAGCTGGCGGCCGGTTGCCATCGCTCCCGCATGAAGACCGCGGAAGAAAGCGCCGAGTTCGCCGTCCGACATCGCATCGAAGTCGTGGCGGGCGTGGGGTTCGCCCGAGCGGATCGACTGCGCCACGCCAAGTGCTGCGCTCCACATATCCGTATAAAGCTCGTGCGCGCTGCCGATGTAAGTCGGGCGCTCTTTGACCAGATAGACATCAGCTTCGGGTGTATTGGAAAAGCATTCGCCCGCGAGGGTCAGCAAGTCCGCTTGCACCAGCGCGTGCAGCAGTGGACTGAGCTTGCCGGGTCGAAGCCCGAGAGCCGTGCTCAGCTCCGCCGCGGTCATCGGACCGCCTCCCAACGGCGAGAAGACGTCGAGCTGCATCCCCGCCAGCATCGCCAGGGGACGATAGATGGCATAGGCGTGACCCTGAATGATCGACGGCGGCGGCAGTTCTTTCATGGCGGGCAACTCCGAATTCGCAGCCGGCGTCGGAACTCATCGTGTTCGAGCGACCAATTGTGGCTGACAGCTACACTATCCAGGATCGGCCAGACTGCAACAGAATGGGCAGCGTCGGACGGACGGCCGCACTTGGCCTACCCATCGGGCGGCCGTCGTCGGCTTCGTCGTCGGCTTGCTTGTTGGGGGCGCGAGTGTGGCTCTCCGACACTCCTCGGTGTCCCGGAATTTGGCGTGCGAGCAGCGCGCGCGAAATATCCGGGATCTTTCCGTCGCGCTGGCTGGGCCGCGTTCTTGATCTGCGGTCGGCAGGCAAAGATCCCGGATATTTGACGTGCCAGGGGCCCATCAAATTCCGGGACATCGGAGGAGGGACATCGGAGAGGGTGGGGGGCGGGTGGTGTGGGGGGGCGCGCACAAATCCTGCCGCAACCGGGTCGGCGGCGCCCACGCCCAGCGGCCGGGGCTCTCTTCCCTTACAAGAC
The DNA here is from genome assembly GCA_043719045.1 of Hyphomicrobiaceae bacterium. Lineage (GTDB taxonomy): Bacteria > Pseudomonadota > Alphaproteobacteria > Rhizobiales > Hyphomicrobiaceae > JABFRJ01. Next base: position 3,981 of record JAYSUN010000686.1, read on the forward strand.
GACCTCAATCAGGTAGGGGCCTTTGTGCTTGAGGCCTGCCTTCACGGCTTTGACAAGGTCGTCGACGGTTGCAACGCGTTTGGCGTCGACGCCCATGCCTTTGGCGAGGCTAACCCAATCAATCGTTGGATTCTCTAATGACAGCATATCATGGGCTTTGCGGCCCGGGTTTTCTGCGCCGACATTCATCAACTCGCCCTTGAGAATGGCATAGGCGCGGTTGGCCCAGATCAACGTCAGAATGTTGAGGTTTTCGCGCGCTTCGGTCCAGAGAGATTGCACCGTGTACATCGCGGAACCGTCGGCTTGCAGATTGATCACCTTGCGATCGGGGCAAGCCACGGCGGCTCCGATGGCGAGTGGCATGCCCTCTCCGATTGCACCTCCGGTCAGATGCAGCCACGTGTGCGGCGGCGCACCGGCCGTCGATTTGTAAAAATTGCGGCCGGTGGTGACGCTCTCATCAGCCATGATCGCGCCCTCGGGGATCAAGGCGCCCAGGATCATGCCAATGCTGTCGGCGTTCAATGGTGCGCCCGTCGGAATGTCAGGGCGGTGTGCCGCCGGCAAATTGGCCTTGGCCGTTTTCGCGTTGACCGCATCGGCCAGCCGCAGCAAGGCGTCCGCGCTGTCATCGCCAATCTCGGCGACCGAGATGAATTGCGTGCCCGGCTGCGTGACGGGACTGGCTTTGCCCGGATACGCGAAGAAGGCGATCGGCGGTTTGGCGGCAATGGTGATGATGTGAGTCACGTCGCGCAGCACATGCAGGGCCGCGTCAACCACATACGGCACGCGGTCGATTGCAGCTCGCCCAACACCACGCTCAACGCGCGCGTTCGAACCCGGACACAAAATCCGGCACCCGGTCTTGGCCGCGATCTGGGACGCCGCTGCCAATGGTTTTTCCCGCAAGGCATCGTCGCCGAGCAGCAGCGCGACAGCGGCACCACCTTTTTCAAGGGCGCGCGCAGCATCACGGATGGCGTCCTCACCAACACGGTTGCGCGACCGTTTGGAGGGGACAGTCACTTGACCCTGTCCGGGACCCCACGCGGTATCCGCGGGCAAAATCAACGTCGCAATTTTTCCGGCCCCACGGCGTGATTCCACGATCGCATCGCGACCATCTTCGGCAATGGTCATCGACGACGCGCCCGTGCGAACCCAATCCGAAAGCGGCTTGGCAAGACCTTCGATGTCGCTGGTCAAGGGCGCATCGTAGCGCTTGTGATAAGTTGCATGTTCGCCGACCACGTTGATCATTGGTGAGTTGGCTTTGCGCGCATTGTGGATGTTGGCCATGCCGTTGGCCATGCCGGGACCGAGGTGGAGTAGAGTCGCTGCCGGCCTCTCAACCATCCGCGCATAGCCATCGGCAGCGCCAGTTGCAACGCCCTCAAACAAGCAAAGTATGCAGCGCATGCCATCGACGCGGTCGAGCGCTGCCACGAAGTGCATTTCGCTGGTGCCCGGATTGGTGAAGGAGACATCGACGCCGCCGCCGACGAGGGTGCGGACAAGACTTTCGGCGCCGTTCATTGGTTGTGCCGCAGATTTATCGGTTTTCGCGCTCATGCAGGGCCCCCGGGGCGTTACAGATCAAACTCAAGAATAGCTGTCATTTGCGAAACCAGCCACGGCGCGCATGCAAGGACTGGGTTGCCGTTGCGGATGCCGTCGCCGGCAAAGAAGTCATTTACGCAGCCACCGGCTTCGGTCACCAACAGTAGGCCAGCCGCGACATCCCAGGCATTGATGTGGCGTTCGAAGTAACCGTCGATCTCACCGGTTGCGACTTGGGCAAGCCCCAACGCGCCCGAACCGCAACGTCGGGTTTCGACATTGGCACTCATCAGGCGTTTGACGGTGCCGAGATAGTCGTCGAGCGGCTTGCGTGACGAGACCCCGACTTCCACGAGCGGCGCTGCCGACATTGCAGCCCCACTCACTGCGAGCCGCTGGCCGTTTCGGAAAGCGCCATGGCCACGTTGAGACGTGTACATTGCGTCGCGTTGTGCGGCATTGATGAAACCCAATTCCGGACGGCCATCGAGGAGGAAACCAAGGGACACGCACCAGCGTGGGTTGCCGTGCAGATAGTTGTAGGTCCCATCAATTGGATCGACGATCCAGAGTGTTTCGGCGTCCACAGCGCCGCCGAGTTCCTCACCGAGGACCGCATCGCCGAACGCCCGGGTGATGCGCGTCACGATCAACGCCTCGACCGCCTTGTCGGCAGCGGTGACGAAATCGCGCACACCCTTGGTCTCGACAGCAAGCGACTCCGGAACCCGCCGCATCTGCAACGCCATGTCGCCGGCCTCACGCACGAGTGCCTCGGCAAAGATCGCGCGGCGTGCCAAACAAGCCGGCGTCATTTGCGCGGCTTCACAGTCTTTGCCGCCTGCTTCTTCGCAGGCATGCGCAACGCGTCCGCATCCGGAATCGGTCGCGCCGTCTCTGTATTTCCAGCCAAGACCTGCTCCAATGCCAACGCGACCTCCAGCACCCGCCGGTCATGCCCGCGCGGGCCGATCACCTGAATGCCAAACGGCAATCCGTTCTCATCGCGTCCGCACGGCAAGGCGATCGCGCAACAGAGCGCCATTGTCGGTGTGTAGGTCATCGCAAGCCAACGCATGTAGGTTTCCATCTTGTGGCCGTTGATGGCCTCGACGAACAGTTGCTCATGCGGAAACGGAGAGACAGATGCGGCTGGCGCGATCAACACGTCATAGTCATCAAAGAACTCATGCACGCGCTTCATCAGCTTGTGCTGTTCAACGAAACCACGACCGATGTCGGCAGCCGTCAATTTCAAACCCCGCTCCGTATTGTCGATGACGTTGCGCCCAAGAAGATCGCGATGTTTGGCGAGCTTTTCCTGATGCCCCGTGACGAATGCCAGGCCGCGGTGGATCTCGAAGATATCGTGGACGCCCGAGAAGTCCGGCGTTGCTTCAGATGCCCCCATAAATGCAGCGCCGAACGCCTTGCTCCGGTTCATGAACACACGTCGGATCATGGTGTCGACCGGAGCCTGGCCGAAATCCGGCGTGTACGCCATGCGAACCGTGGCCAGATCAGCCGGCAAGAGTGCTTCGGGCCAATCCAGCCCGTCGAGCGACGAGAACGGGTCTGCTCGATCAACCGTCACCATCGCGCGCAAAAACAGGTACGCATCCGCGACCGTGCGCGCCATCGGACCCTGAACTCCCCACGGAATGAGCCCCGCGGCTTTGTCAGGTGCCGGGATCAATCCCGGCGACGTCCGCATCCCCATGACGCCACAAAAGCTGGCCGGCGTGCGGCAAGATCCGCCATAGTCCGAACCCGACGCGAGCGGCATCATATCGAGCGCCAAGGCAACCGCTGTGCCGCCCGATGAGCCCGACGGTGTCAGCCGATTGTCGAACGGATTGCAGGTCGGACCGTAGACCTTGTTGGTGGTATTGCCCCCCGCGCCGAATTCCGGCGTATTGGTTTTACAAAACGGAATGCCACCGGACACACGCACGCTGGCAACCATTGGATCGTCAGCCTCGGGAATGTGATCCTTGAAGATCAACGACCCCCAGGTCGAGCGCAGGCCTTCAACGGGGTTGAGGTCCTTGATACCGACGGGGAGGCCATGCAGGACATCGAGATAGCCGCCGTTCATGACCATTTTCTCAGCGTCGCGTGCGTCTGACAGACCACGCTCGGCATCGATCGCGACAACCGCGTTGACGGCTGGGTTGACCGCCTCGATGCGCTGCAGGCAACTCTGCATCAGCTCGACCGGTGACAATTTTTTCTGGCCGATCAGACGACGGGCTTCAACGGCTGAAAGGTGACAAGGTTCGGTCATCGGAGACTTTCGGGGGCAAGATTCTCGTTTAAGTCTAACGTCGCCAGACAGCGTTCGTAAACCCTCGTCGCCAGCACGGTTTAAGCTCAAAGGGCACGCAGGCTCAACCGCGGATGTCACCACCGGTTGCGCGTTTGATCTCGGCAACGACCTTGGCTGCGACGGCTGCAATCTGATCGTCCGTCAGCGCCTGATCCCGCGGCTGCAACGTCACCTGGATGGCCAGCGACTTCTTGCCATCACCCAAGCTCTTGCCCTCATAGAGATCGAACACACCGACATCCCGGATCAGCACTTTATCAGCGCCCATGGCAGCTTTCAGCACGTCACTGGCGGCCACCTTCTGGTCCAGAATAAATGCGAAGTCACGGGTGACCGGCAAGAGGTCGAGTGCCGCCAACGGCGTCTTGGCCCTGGTGGCTCTTTTCTTTTCCGCCGGCAGTGCATCCAGGAATACCTCAAAGGCGCTGGCGGGAGCTGCGACATCCATCAGCTTCAACGTCTCCGGATGCAGATCGCCGAAATGAGCCAGTACGGTCTTCGGGCCCAAGCGCACGGTCGCGGATTTGCCGGGGTGATACCAGGCCGGGGCGTCGCGCGTGATCTGCGCCTTGCTCGCATCAAAGCCGGCTGCCGCCAGGATGGCCAGGACATCGCTCTTGACATCGAAGGTGTCGGCATCAGCTGCACCTTCACGCCAGTGGCGGCCACTGCCTGCAAGTCGTGAGGCCCCCGCGCGCACGCCGCCGGCAATGATGAACTGATCGGTCGGCTGATCACCGCGATAGGCTTGGCCGACCTCGAACAGCGCAAAATCGGCAAAGCCACGGTTGCGATTGCGGGCGGCAGCCGCCAGCAAGCCCGGCAACAGACCCGGCCGCATGGTCGTCATGGCTGACGAAATCGGGTTGGCAAGTTCCAACCCTTCAGCGCCGCCGCCGAAGTGAGTGGCCTCGCGCCGATTAACAAAACTCCACGTGATAGCCTCGACGAACCCGCGTGCGGCCAGCAACCGGCGCGCCCGCCGCACGCGCTTCTGGCCGTCGGTCAATGTCGATTTTGTAAGGCCGCCAAGGCGCGGCAACGGCTGCGATGGAAATGTCTCGAGGCCGGCAATGCGCGCGATTTCCTCGACCAGATCAGCCGGGCCGGTGACGTCGGGCCGCCATGTCGGCGCGGTGACTTCAAAGACCGGCCCTTTACCGTCGATCTTGAAACCGAGCGCTTCCAAGGTGCCCTTGATGTCTGCATCAGCCAACTTGCGACCCATCAGCTTCTCGACCCGGTCAAATGCGAAATCGACGACCAGCGGTTTGATCGGCGCTGTGCCCGCGACCAGCTTTTTTGTGGGTGTGCCACCGACGAGTTCCAGCATCATGGCGGTCGCGAGATCGAGACCCGGCTCGACAAAGGCAGGATCGACGCCGCGTTCAAACCGGTAGCGAGCATCGGACGTCACGCCGAGTTTCCGGCCGGTCGTCGCGGTCGCAACCGGATCGAAGTACGCGCATTCGATCAGCACATTGGTGGTGGCCTCGCTGCAACCGGAATGTTCGCCGCCCATGACGCCGCCGATGTCGTCTGCCCCGCGCTCATCGGCGATGACGCACATGGTCTCGTCGACCTCGTACGTCTTGCCATTCAGTGCCAGGATCTTCTCGCCCTTGCGGCCCGGACGAGCGCAGACAGCGCCGTTGAGCTTGTCGACATCGTAAACGTGCAACGGGCGCCCGCGATCCATCATGATGTAGTTGGTCACATCAACGACGGCGTTGATCGGACGCAGCCCGATGGCCTTCAAACGCTTCTGCATCCACGCCGGGGACGGGCCGTTCTTGATCCCCTGAATGACGCGGCCTGCAAACACCGGGCACAAGTGCGCGAGTTCCGGCGGGAATTCCAACTTGATCTGGATCGGACACGGTTCTTTACCTTCGACCGGGGTCTTGAACTGAGCCTCCGGTTTCAGTTTGCCGATGCCGGCCGCCGCCAGATCGCGTGCGATGCCACGCACACCGGTACAATCCGGACGGTTGGGCGTGAGCTTCACTTCGATGACGACATCGCTGAGACCCATCACCTCGGCATAGCGCTTGCCGATCGCAGCGCCAAGGTCGTTGTTCAGCTCGACAATGCCATTGTGGTCTTCCGAGAGTTGCATCTCCCGCTCGGACAACATCATGCCGTTTGAGACCACACCACGGACCGGCTTTGCCTCAAGCGTGATGCCGGTGCCGGGAATATAGGCGCCTAGCGGAGCGAACACGCCGACGAGGCCGACCTTGGCATTAGGCGCTCCACAGACCACCTCGACCGGTGGTTGACCAGCCTCAATCTCGACCTGCAGGACACGCAGACGATCTGCGTTTGGATGCTGCTTCGCCGCGACCACACGCGCAATGGTGAACTTGGCCAGCGCCGCCGCCGGGTCATCCACGCTCTCCACCTCCAGGCCGATGGTGTCGAGAACGCGCTTGATCTCGTCGACTGAGGCCGTCGTCTCAAGATGCGCTTTGAGCCAGTCCAGCGTGAACTTCATGGGTCTTGCAGCCTGTTTTGTCGATGGTGCGCCGCACCCTATGCCATAGCGCTCAACGCCCGTCATCTGCCTGTGCGAAGGTTGGTTAGACCTTGACTTGTAGAAGACTGGGAGGCAGGCTCGAACCAAGGCCAAAAACGGCCACTGCCGCATCCTCAGGAGGGACGTCCATGACCAAGTTCAAGTCGCCCGATCATAGTGCACTCAACGACCAACTCGATCGGCGCCGGTTCCTGTTCGTCTCGGCGCGTTACGGCATGTCTGCGGCAGTCGTTGCGGCCGCCAGCAACCTTCTGTGGGACGACGTGGCTGTGGCGCAGGTTGCAGCTGACGAGACTGCCAAAGAGGCGGCAGCCAAGGTCAAAATGCAGTTTGCCACGGAATACAAACTGGAGGATTTCGACAAGTATCCGGTGATGCAGGGCAGGTTTAAAGAAAATGTCGAAGCCGCGACCAAAGGTGAAATCTACGTCAAGCTGTTCCCAGCCGGTGCACTCGGCATTGGCGCAGCGCTCGCCCAGAAAATTCAATCTGGGACAGTTTCCGGCGGGGCCGTGTCGCTGTCGAACTTCTCGCCGTTCACGCCGGTCGTTGATATGATCAACATCCCCTACTGGTGTGGCGAGAATCAGCGTTTTGCCAATCTGGTAACATCGGCTGCCTGGAACGAGGAGATTACGCCGAAGGTGATGGAGAAGGGCTATAAGCCCATGTTCTATTTCACGGTTGACCCGCGCACGATCGCAACACGCAAGGGCTATAAGGCCATCAAAACGCCGTCCGATATGGTGGGCATGAAGATGCGCACACCGCCATCCGCCATGCTGCAGCAGATCTACAAGCTCGCCGGCGCCAACCCGACCGTGGTTGCGTGGGGCGAAACCGCGGCTGCCATCAAGCAAGGCGTGGCCGACGGCCTCGATCCCGCGATCACGGCGCTGGCGACGTTCGGCTTTCACGATATTCTCGGCAATGTGACGTTCGTCAAGAGCGTGCCGGACGCACAGATGTTTGCGGCCAACGCCGGTTGGTACAAGGCGCTGTCGGATGGCCAACGCAAAGGCTTTGACGATGCTACCGCCAAGACCCAGATCGAAACCTTTGCCCAGATCGAGACCGCCCGTAACACCTCGATGAAGATCATGGCGGCGAACGGCTGTACCTTCCATCAGTTGTCGGACGCTGAGTACAAACAATGGGTCGATGCCTGCGGCGAGCAAAAACCGGAATGGAACGAGTTCAAGATCAAGCTCGCGGGCTCGCTCGAGAACTTCGACAAGTTTAAGAAAGCGGCCAACACCAAGGGGCCGATTACCGTCAGCGATGCCTGAGGGTCGTAGTCGCAACAGTCCGGGGCTGCGCGCGCAACTTCGGACTTCGCGCCTTGGCAGTATGGCTTGGGCGCAGCCTCGGTAACGCGCGCACTCCGACCGACAAGATGGCCCGTGGCTGGTAGGCCGGAGTGCACTGGGCAGAGGTGGACGACGGGGTGGGATCGGTCGTGCGGCGAAGTCCGCTACTTCGGTCGAAGCTGAAGTCCAAGCTGGGGTCGATGCTGAAGTCTGCGCTGTGGTCCATGCTGGCCACGCAGCGAAATTCAGGGGGATTGTACATGCTGCGCCGCAAGGGTTGGTTGGTGTTGTCGGGCGCGCTGGGGCTGGCGTATCTGTGCTACATCCTTTGGGCCAAGTTCGCGAAGCTCATCGGCCCGCCGCCGTTCCGCTTGAGTGAGACGCAGGAATTTTTGCTGTTTCTGGCAGCCGTCGTCGCGTTCTCATGCCAGGTGTTCGTTGAAGATGCCCGGCGCGGCGAGACGGCTGGCGACCACGAGCCCCTGCCATGAGCAAGGTTCTGTCAGCGCTTGATCGCAATGCCGAGCGCTATCTGATGCTGGTCGCATATGTGTTTTGTTGTGCCGTCATCATCCAGGATGTCGCGCGTCGCTTCCTGATCAACTACTCCGCTGCCTGGAGCCAGGAAACCGCGCAATATGCCTTCATCTATCTCGGCTGGATCGGGGCCGCTTTTGCGGTCAAGGAACGCGCGCATATCCGGTTTGACATTTTGTTGAACAAATTACCTGAGCGCTTGCACGGCTACATCTATCTGCTCGGTGAATTCGGCACCATCCTGTTTGCCATCATCGCCTTTCGTTATTCCATGCACACGATCTCGACGCTGGTCCAATACGGTGGCGCCACGCCTGTGTTGCGCGTGTCCAAAGTCTGGGCCGAAGCCGCTGTGCCGATCGGCTTTGCCCTGATCCTGTTCCGCTCAAGTCAAGCAATCGTTCGTGACATCGGCGACATGCGCGCCGGACGCCCTGTGTTTAAGGGCAAAGCCCTGTTCGAGGAATAAGTCCGATCATGGGCACGACCCTATCTCTTCTGTTGGCCATCGTCCTGGTGATGATCGGCATACCCTTCTGGATCAGTCTTGGCCTCGCGACTGCATTCCTGCTGTGGTCGACGGGCGTCATGCCACTGCAGTTGATTGGCGAGGCCCTATTCGAGGGCGTCGACAGCTTTGCCCTGATTGCGATTCCGCTGTTCGTGTTGACTGGCGATGTCATGGTTCGCTCGGGACTGGCTTACCGCCTGCTGAATTTTGCGGAAGCCAGTTTCGGCTCGTTTCGGTCTGGCTTCGGCACGGCCACGGTGATGGGGTGCGGCTTGTTCGCGTGCATTTCCGGATCGGATGCGGCGGATGCGGCGGCCATCGGCCGGATCACGATGGACCGCTTGCAGGAGAAGGGCTATCCCAAGGCATACGCCTGCGCTCTGGTCGCATCCGGCGCGTGCACCGGCATCCTGATCCCGCCATCGATCGCCTACATCATCATCGGTCTCGTCCTGGGCATTTCATCCTCGACGTTGTTTCAGGCAGCTTTCGTGCCCGGCGTCATGATCCTGGTCGCGGTGATGATCACCAACGCCATCGTCAATCGCATCCGTGGCTATGAAAAAAGCACCGGCACTTTCTCGCTATCCGGCTGGTTCATCGCCCTCAACGATGCCAAGTGGGCATTGCTAATTCCGTTTATCATTCTCGGCGGTATCTATTCGGGGATCTTCACGCCAACGGAGTCTGCGGCTGTTGCAGCGTTCGTTGCGCTGGTCATCGGCATGTTGCAGAAGCGCATTACCCTGGCTGATTTTCCAGCCATGCTCGGAGCCTCGGCGCGCGTCTGCGGTGTGGTCTTGCCGATTATCGCCGTGGCTCTGTTGTTTGCGCAGGCTCTGACCGTCGTGGATGTGCCCCAAAAATTTGTCGCCGGCATGATGTCACTTGCGACTTCGATTCCCCTGGTTGACACCAAGACCGCGGTGATCCTGATGATGCTGGCAATCCTGGTGATTGCCGGCTGCTTCATGGAGACGGGGCCGAATATCGTGGTGCTGGGGCCGCTGTTGCTGCCGCTGGCAAAGCAAGTCGGCATGGACCCGATTCACTTCTGCGTCTTCATGATCACGACGTTGGGGCTCGGGTTCATTACGCCGCCGTTTGGATTGAACCTGTTTGTGATGAGCGGGTTGACGCGGACGCCCGTCACCGCCATTGCGCGGGAAGCACTGCCGTTTGTCGGCGCGATGATTATCGTTTCAGCACTGATCGGCTTCGTGCCCTGGATATCACTGTTCACGCTGCGATAAACCAACCACCGATGTCCCGCTCCCCGCCCTCCCCACTTCGATGTCCCGGAATTTGATGGGCCTCTGGCACAGCAAATATCTGGGACATCGAGGGAAGGCGAGAGTTACCATCCCGCGACGGATCTCAGCTGCGCTCTTGTGCGGACTGTCGTCAGTGAACCTGCATTGCGACTGCAGAACAGCCCACACACGTCGGAGTTTATGCGGTTTGGCCTTAGCCGTTCTTGTCGGTCAGTTCTGTGATCACGGGGCCTAGCTGAAGTGCGCCCTCAAACTTATAGCCGTAGTCGACCTTGGGACTGCGCGCCCAAACTTGCAGCGCCTCAAACAGCGGAACCGCGCAAACGGCCTCCGCAATTTTCTGTTGCGCGGCAGCCCAGAGTTCCTTTTGCTTGATCGGATCGGACGCGACACGAGCGCCCTCGATTTCTGCGTCCGCCACGGCGCAATGCGAGAAGTTGGTCACGGCGGTGGGCTGCAGGACGATTGATTTCGAGTGGAAGAACTGGGTCAGATAAACATCTGCAACCGGGAAGCGGGCGGCGGAGTAGTAGATCACTTGCGACAGATCTTTGCGGATGTTGGCATGGAAGGTCTGGTGATCGACGACCTCGAGCACGAGATCAATGCCAGCCTCCTTGAGCTGGGCCTGCACGACTTGCATCGACGACAACATGGTCGGCAACTGGGTCTGGACAGACTTGATCTGGATACCATTGGGGTAACCAGCTTCAGTCAGCAGCGCCTTGGCTTTGGCGATATCGCGCTTCTCCATCGGCATCGCCGGCACCTGACCGAGATAGCCGATCGGGACCATGGACTGGGCAGCCGTTGCGACCGATTTCCCTTTGTGATTGGCGAGACCTTCCGGATCCACAGCATACGCGATGGCACGACGGACGCGCACGTCATCCAATGGCTTCTGCTTGGTGTTGAGGCTGATCATGCCAAGCTCGCCCGGGGGCACAGCATCCACCACGACGCCTGGCTTCTTCTTCATGCGGTCAACCCAGAGCTGATCCTGGCGACCGTAGAGGAGGTCGAGTTCACCGGCCTCAAACGCCAAGTCGCGTGAGGAATCGGATGGGATGAAGCGGTAGACAATGCGGTCGATCTTGGGCTTGCCGCGAAAATAGCCGGCGTGGCCAACCAGCGTCACGCTTTCGTTCGGCTTGTAACCCTCAAACGCAAATGGCCCGGTGCCGATCGGGTTGATGCGGAAGTTCTCGCCGCGCTCTTCGGCTGCTTTCTTCGAGACAATGTTGCCACCGTGGTAATTGGCGACAATGCCGAGCAACGATGGGATTGGCGTTTTCAGGGTGATGCGAACCGTCAGCGGGTCGACGGCCTCGATCTTGTCAACACTGGCGTAGTCGGCTGAGAACGACGAACTCTTGGAGTTGCTGGCACGTGTCAGCGAGTAGACCACGTCGTCGGCGGTCATCTCGCCGTAAGTGCCGTGGAATTTGACACCTTTGCGCAATGAGAACGTCCAGGTTTTCTTGTCATCCGAAGCAGTCCACTTTTCCGCGAGATCGGGTTCGATATCCTCAAGCTTGGCCGAGCCGGGTTTGAGGCGCACGAGGCCATTGAAAATCCAGGACACGACAGGCTTGTCCTGCGTGGTGGTCGCCTTGTGCGGATCGAGCTGGCCGACGTCGGCTGCGGCCATGCCGATGTTCAGCGTTTTCTGGGCCGCGGCCGGATTGACCGTCAGGACGGACAACGCTAGCAGCGCTGCCGCGGTCGTTAATGTATGCAGTCTCTGCATTGTCATGGCTCCCACACATCAGTGTTTAACCTGCAGACGATGCCCGATCCGTGGGCCCTTTGTCACGCGCTATTCGACCCATCGCTGCTTTGGGCGGTTTTGAAACGATCCAGGCGGAAGGCGCCGAGAGGTGTGGCGGTGGCGCCATGCAGCGCCAAGTCGGCGAGGACTTCGCCAACCGCCGGTCCGATCTGAAACCCCTGACCACAGAAGCCAAAGGCATGAAGCAACCCTGGTGTCGTCGCGGACGGACCGAGATATGGGAAGTGATCCGGGGTGACGGCATCGATGCCCGACCACGTCCGGATGATCAGAGCGTCGCCAAAAGCTGGAATGAGATCCGTCAGACCAACGGCGCTTTTGGCAGTCGCCGCTGAGGCTGGTCGCGAGCGCCAGTTGGCCCAGTCCCCAGCACCTCGGCCACCACCAAAGATGACATTGCCGCGCGGGATCTGGCGCACATAGACATCACCTCCGACAACTCCGATTGAACGCGTTGCGAGATACGGCAGTGGTTCTGTCACGACCATGTTCGGCAGCAACGGCTCCAGCGGCACGTGGTCACCAAAGAGGCTGGCAATCTTGGCCGCCCCCATGCCGGCTGTGTTGATCAACAGCCGCGATGTCACGTGCAAGGTGTCGGCTTCAATTTGGAAACCTGTTGCGGTGCGCGACGCGGCGGTGACTGTTGTCATCTCGCGAATGTCGACACCGACTTTGCCTGCGAGCCGCGCATAGGCCGGTGCGACGACGCGTGGATTAGCCTGACCGTCTTCCGCGGCAAGCGATGCGCCGATGACTTTGCCGCCAAGCCATGGATAGTCGGAACGGATGGCATTGGCGCCAATCATCTGCAAATCAAGGCCCAACTCGCGGACCACGGCCGCATAGGCGATCAGTTCCGCCATATCGGCGTCGGTGCGCGCGAGCTTCAAATGTCCGGTCGCGGCAAACTCGGTGTCGTCGCCAAGCAACGCATTCAGCGTCGACCAGATTTTTCGCGCGCGCTGCGCCAGCGGCAACTCCAGCGGATGCCGCCCTTGCTGGCGCACGCCACCGAAATTGACACCGGATGCCGCGGCCCCACAACGGTCTCGCTCGATCAACACGACACTCATGCCGGCGCGCCGGAGCTGAACCGCGGCCGCACATCCGGCAATGCCTCCGCCGATGATTGCGACATCGCAGGTCAGACGCGTGGTCATGAGGCAGGCTCGCCTGACGTGAGTGCTGAGAGCGGCAACGGCTTGATCGGTGGTTGCGGTCGCAACGCGCCGACGGCGGCGACATCGAGGCGGCGTGCACCTGCCAACAGTTCCGCCGCCACATGACCGCACATCCGCCCCTGGCAACGACCCATGCCAACGCGCGAGAACGCCTTCAGTCGATTGACATCAGTTGGCTCCCGCGTCGCCATGACGTCACGCATTGCCCCAGCGGTGATGCCTTCGCAACGGCAAATCAGTGTGCTGTCGGCCACCTGATCCAGCAGATGCGAGGGAAATGGATAAGCCGCATCCAGAGCCCGACGGAAGCGCGACTGGCGCTGCAGTTGCTTGTCGAGGCGTCCGACATCGGCGGCGTCTACGGTGTGACCTGTATCACTCAATAGCGCCAGTGCCGCCCGCTGACCGGTGAGTTCGGCAACATCCGCGCCACCAATGGCCGCTCCATCGCCCGCAAGATAGACGCCGACTGACGTCGATCGACCGGCAGCGTCGCGCATCGGCAGCCACTGCCGCGTCACCGCATCAAAAGTAAATTCGCAACCCGCAAGATCTGCCAACTGCGTTTCCGCCCGCAGACCGAACGAGGCTGCAATGGCATCGCAGGCAAGGCTGTGTCGTCGACCATTGCGATCGGTGTAGGCAACAGCCTCAACGCGCTGATCACCGTGCGCCTCAATGGTCCGCACACCTGAGATAATCGATACGCCACGCAGGGCCGCAGCCGTTACATACCGGAGCCCTTTCAGCAACGTGGCGGGCTCAGCCAGGAGCCCCGGCAGTGCACGCACTTTAGACCCAAACGACGTGACATCCAGCGCCACTACGGGCTTGATGCCGAGCGCCAGATATTGATGGATCAGCAGCGGCAGCAATGGCCCGGCCCCGATCAACGCAATACGACGCCCAATCGCGATGCCCTGTGATTTAAGTGCAATCTGGGCGGCACCCAACGTGAAGACGCCCGGCAAGGTCCAGTTCGGAAACGGCAACGTGCGATCAAACGCGCCGGTGGCCAAAACAAGGCGGCCAACCGACAGCGTGCCCATGGTGCCGTCCTGCATGAGGTCCAGCCTGAAGCCAGCACCCTCGCGCGCGATGTTCCAGACCAATGTCCTGGGCCGATAGTCGACGCGATCGCCAAGCGCTGCAAGCAGGCCATGGAGCCGCACCGCTTTGGCAGCTTCGGTTCCGTAAATCGCCTCGGCCGGTTGTTCCGCGCCGACCGGCGGTTGCCGGTAGATCTGTCCCCCCGGAGCCGTCGCTTCATCGAGCAGAACCACACGCCGGCCGTACCTGGCCAGAGTTTGAACGGCGCGCAGGCCCGCAGGCCCCGCGCCAACAATCGCAACCAAGTCACTGGTGGCAGCCGGCGTCATTTCGAGCCGCCCGCGATGACAACCGCCAGACCATCGCTGAGCAGAGTTGTGCAGGCGCGGACACGGCCGCCGCCGGCCAGGCGCACCCAGCATTCCTGGCAGGCGCCCATCAAACAAAAGCCGGCACGGTTGCCAGCGGCGAACTCGAAGTTGCGGACGTGTGTGGTGTGGAGCAAGAGGGCCGACAAGACCGTGTCACCAGCATGCGCGGTGACGGTATGCCCATCGATGGAAAATGATACCACGCGCGAGATGCGTGGCTTGACGCGCACAAACAAGCCGAAGTCTTGCTGAGCAAGGGGATCTGTCACAGCATGGTCTCATAACGGCAGTTGATCAAAAGCTCAGCTATACTCGCGCTGTTCGGCAACTCGATCATGGTGGCGACCAGCAGCGCAAGATCCTTCGGGTCGGTCATCTCCGCTCGCGGTACGTCAACCACACCGGAGGTCATATCGGTGGCAACGAAGCCTGGGCAAATCGCAGTCGCCCGAACCCCTGCATCAAAACCGGCCCGCCGCACGGCGTGGGTCATTGCGACCAGCGCATGCTTGGTCATCTGATAGCCGACATTCAGCCCCATTACGCGCTTTCCAGACAGCGACGCGATGTTGATCACGCGGCCGTGGCCGCTGATTTTTAAATGCGGCAACGCCACTTGAAGCAGACGGAACGGCGCCTTGACGTTGATCTCGAAAATCCTGTCGAGGGCGTCGTCTGTGCCGTTTTCGAAGGTGATTTGTGGGGCAATGCCGGCATTATTGACCAGCGTATCAAGTCTGCCGAAACGCTCTAAAGTCGCAGCCAGCCACGCCGCATGCCCCGACCGATCCAGAGCGTCATAGGTGTGCACGAGGCAGCCACCGGGCATGGCCGAGAGTTCGTTGGTCATGGTGTCCACGCGACGCACGCCCACTGAAAGCGAGTGTCCGCGGCGGCCGAGTTCCCGCGCGACTGCCAAGCCAATACCGCGGTTTGCCCCGGAAATCATGACAACGCGTTGCATTCTGCCCTTGGACTGTTGCTGCCGTCCCGGCATTGAGATGACGCTGGCTCAGTGCGTCAAGAGGGCAGTTCCACACATCGCGGTCGCCGTCAGCCCGCAACCGGCGGCGGCGTCAGCAACTGCCAGGCCAATGGCTCAGCACCAACAGGTGCGGCGATCTCGATGACAACCACCAGCGCCAACGTGACTTTGTCAGGAGCGGCACGATTGGTCGCTCGTACAGGACGCTTGATGCCAATACGCCCACGGCGTGTCTTGCGGTCGGCGGCTTTGACCTCCGGTCGTGTCCCGAGTTCGGCGCCGATGACCACCTGCGGATGGGTCAAACAACCGGGACTGGCGCCAGCGCCGGCTGGCCGAGCCCTGTGCAGCGGCCCGCGCGAAGGGCGCGCCGAATTCCGGGACATTGGCTCGCGGGCAGATGGCGGAGTGCTTCACTTCATGGGCTGAACAAACCCAGGGCGCCGAAAGTCACACTGCTGCACTTTTGCCGCACGTTGCAACCTCTCGAGCGAATGTGTCGTCAGATCACCTCGCCATGCCCGGCGAAGCATGGCAAAGGGCCTGAGTGGCTTGCTGCGGCCATAGTTGCATGGCACCCAGCACCCAATTGAACGAGTGATACTATCAGGCGGCATCAAAGTCGCGACGGGGCGAACAATGCGGCAGGCAATCAGCCGAATGGGACTTCGGGTGGCATCTGCGGCGCTCGTGCTGGCAGGCAGCACGACCTTGGCGTTGGCCCAATTCCCGCAACGCCTGCCTGGACGCCCGTTGCAACAGGCGCAACCGGGGCCGGCGATCGACCGGTGCGCAGACCGTTCACGCACTCTTGGTGTCTCCCGCATTATCGATATCGATACCACCGAAGGCCCCCGGTTCGGGCATCAACAATACAAGGAAATCAATCTGTTGCAAGATGGGGAAGTCATCCTGACTTTCGATGACGGACCACTGCGCGCTCAGACACAGGCGGTGGTGGATGCGTTAGACGCGCAATGCACCAAAGCCACGTTCTTCATGGTTGGCAGCCAGGCGCTCGCCGATCCTGACATGGTCAAGCAAATCCAGCGAAAAGGCCATTCGGTCGGTACCCACACTTGGAGCCATGCCGACCTTCGCAAAATGAACCCAATGGCCGCGCGCCGAGAGATTGAACTCGGCTTTTCCGCCGTTACTCTTGCCGCTGGTCAGCCGATCGCACCGTTTTTCCGGTTTCCATTCCTGGCGGACACGACGGCTATGAAGCAGATGGCCACGACCCGTGGCTTTGGCATCTTCTCGATTGAGGTCGACGCCCTCGACTATCGCAACAAAGAGGCGCCGAGCGTGGTGCACGACGAGGTGTTGAAACAGCTGGCCTATCAGCGGAAAGGTATTCTGTTGTTCCATGACATTCAGCCGTCGACCGCCGCGGCCTTGCCTGGCTTGCTGGCAACGCTGCGCGCAAAGGGGTTCAAAATTGTGCATCTGCGTGCCTCGGCGCCGATGACCACATTGCCTGAGTTCGACGCGGCAGCACGCAGAGAATTTGGAGCGAAGCGCGTCGCGACAGCTGCAAACCCGCTGGCCAATCGCGCTTTGACCTTCCCGTTGCCGTCAAAACAGTCGCAGCCGGCGCTACCGACGCTGGAACAACAGTTTCCGCAGCCCGCGGCAGCAATACCGCCGCCGATATGGAGTGGTCCCCCACCAGCCCCACAACGGCCGCCGCCACGACCGCGCCCTCAGGTTGATTGGCGCGACGGCGTATTCGGTCGGTAACGACTGGTTCAGCGATAATTCATCTGGATCGTGATGGGAGTTGAGCCACAGCAATCGCCCGAAGTTCCGGCGGGCACTTGTCGCGCTTGGGCGAGTCAGAGCACATAAGCTGTGATGCCGTACTGTCCATACGACCGAAAGGCTTGATCGTGCCGAAGTGCCTTCGAGCCTTAGTTTCGGGATCTGCATTGCTTGTCGCGGCAACCGGCGCGGCTATGGCTGCGTGTGAGGCTCCAGGCCAGGGGCTGGGTGTCGCGCGCATCGTGCAAATTGATGCGACGAGCGGCCCACTTTATGGCGACATCACCAAGTTTCAGAAGCAGGCGAATTTCCTCAAGCCGAAGGAGGTCGTTCTCACATTCGATGACGGCCCTTTGCCATGGATCACGAAATCGATCCTTGATACGCTGGAGCGGTTCTGTACCAAAGCGACCTTTTTCGCCGTCGGCAAAATGGCCATTGCCTATCCCGAGACCCTGCGCGAGGTCATGGCGCGTGGCCACACCTTGGGGACACACACCTGGTCACATCCGATGAATATCCGCCGGTTGCCGATTGAGCAGTCGGTTGCTGAAATCGAGCGCGGATTCGCAGCCGTTGCCGCAGCCGCTGGCCAACCGATCGCACCGTTTTTCCGTTTCCCAGGGCTCGGTGATTCCGGACCGATGCTGACGCATTTGCAAAAGCGCCACGTCGCGACTTTTACCGTCGATGTCGTCTCAAACGACAGCTATATTCCCAGCGTTGAGCGCCTGACCAGGGAGACCTTGGCCAAGGTCGACCAGCACAACGGCGGCATCATTTTGTTTCATGACATCAAGGCGGTGACAGCGAAGGCCTTGCCGGGCATCCTTTCCGAGTTGCAACGGCGTGGCTATCGGGTGGCCCACATGGTCTCGAAGCATGCCTTCGTGCCGGACCAGCGGTACAGCCCTGAATTTGCGAGCCAGATGGCAAAGCTGGAGGGCCCGCGTGGTGTGAAGAAGCCAATGCCGTTCTATGGTGCGGTCGGACCGGAGCGGGTGGCCAAAGAGACGGGCGCTAGCATTGTTGCCGTGGTGCCGCTTGTTGCGGCCTACACGGGAGGCGCCTCGGCAGCTGCGCGCGTCACCCGCGATCCATCGGGGCGCGCCGTGGTTGCGACGGCACCGGCCGCGGAACTGTCAAGCTGGTCGACAACGGTTCGCCGCGCCCAACGTCTTCGGACAGCCCCACGCGTCGGCAGCGAGTGAGCAGTCAACTGTCAGCCTCCAAGACGGGTCGCTGATTGACCAGAAGGGCCCAATTGTCCGAGGACAAAAAAACCGGATGGTGGCGACTGTGACGAGGCGCTCGCATCCGGCTAAGGTTGCATCCTATCCGGGGGGATAGGCGAAGGCATCTAAGGGAGGGAGTGCCTTCTCGTTGTTCCGAACAACTGCGCTCACATAGACACCGCAGCCACTTTCGACACAACCAAGAGGCGCGCATGTGTGTGTTGCATTTGTTGCATGCACGCGGCGGGAGCGACCGCTGCTTCTTCCGCGTCGTTTTATTTGCTTGCGGGCAGTTCGAACCCGAGACCATATGACTGCTTGGATCAACCGCAGCATGAGATTGCTGCCCATCTGGAGGAGTGTCTGCAATGCCGACCGCGAAACGACTACGCGTCCGTGTCGACGCGGACAAGTGCCAGGGCCACAACCGCTGCAAGTCGATTGCGCCGGAGTTGTTTGAGCTGGATGGTTTCGGCAATGCCAAGGCGAAAGGTGATGGCTTGGTCCCCGTGCACCTCGAGGAGAAAGCCGTTCTAGCCAAGTCCAATTGCCCGGAATTCGCCGTTGAAATCATTGAGGAGTGACGCAGCATGGCACATGATGGAGCAACACCGCCGCGCCGCCCGCCGGTGACCGATTGGGCGACCGATTGGGACCACCTCGATCCCCGCTGGAACCAAGACCCATTTCCGATCTGGAGTGAATTGCGTGGCAAATGCCCGGTCGCCTCAACCAGCCGATTTCTGGGTGCACACGTGCCACTCACATATGCGGCGGTAAAGGCTATTGCCTATGATACCAAACATTTTTCTTCACGCCGTGTCATCGTCCGCGACACCCGCATCGAGCCACCACAGCCGGCCCCGCCGATCACGTCTGATCCACCCGTGCACAAGCCACTGAAGCAGATTCTGTTGCCGCCCTTTACGCCTGAGGAAATGACCAAACTCGAGCCGAAGGCACGCGCAATCTGCAATGACTTGATCGATCAATTCATCAAGGACGGCCGCTGCGATGCGGCCCAACAGTATGCCCGGCACATCCCCGTGCGGGTCATCGCGCATATGCTCGGTGTGCCCGTGAGTGATGGCGACAAGTTCATCCGCTGGATTCACGAGATTCTCGAGGTCGGCATCTACGACGATGCGACATCCCTTCGCGCACGCGATGAAATGGAGCAATATATCGTCGCGCAATTCCAGGCGCGCAAACAATACCCAACCGATGATCTGATCACGCGGGTGATGCAGTCGCAGATCGGTGGCCAGCCGATTCCGGATCGGTTGGCGGTGGGCATGATCCTGTTACTGCTGAT